>NZ_JAUBTO010000067.1:33496-40878 GCF_036702495.1 Microcoleus sp. C2D2
CCACAAGTCAATTACCAAGTCACGGGCAAGATGCCCGTCCCACAAGTCAATTACCAAGTCACGGGCAAGATGCCCGTCCCACAAGTCAATTACCAAGTCACGGGCAAGATGCCCGTGCCACAAAAGATAAAATTGGCATCGAGATTAAGCATTTATCTTTCTGCTATCCCGGTAGCAATAAAAGCACGGTTGAAGATATCAACTTAACCATTAATCCGGGTGAAATGCTAGTGCTTGTTGGTGAAAATGGCGCGGGTAAAACAACCCTTGGCAAACTCCTCGGCCGCCTGTACGACCCGACAAGCGGTACGATCGCCTGGAACGGCAAAGATTTGCGATCGTACTCTCTAGCATACGTGCGATCGCGCATCGCCGTCGTTATGCAAGATTACGCCCGTTTCCCCTCCACAGTCCGCGAAAACGTCGGTTTCGGCGACTTGCTTTCACTATCAGATGACACTGCAATTAATGAAGCTATTTCCGAAGCAGGAATTAGCGCAAAAGTCAATAGTCTTGCCGCAGGTTTAGAGACACCGTTGGGGAAACAATTAGAAGACGGCATAGACTTATCGGGGGGACAGTGGCAAAGAATTGCGATCGCCCGCGCCTTAATGCGGCTTTCTACAGCCGAAGTGCTCATTTTTGACGAACCAACCGCCGCCCTAGACCCCAAGACAGAACACGAAATTTACAGCATCTTCCGCCAAATAGCCGCCGGGAAAACAACCATAGTCATCAGTCACAGATTGGGATTAGCAAAAATAGCCGATCGTATCGCCGTCATGGAAAACGGTAAAATAGCAGAAATAGGAACTCACGACGAATTGATAGCATCAAACGGAATTTACTGCTCGATGTTTACCCGTCAAGCTAGCAGCTATATTTAGTCATTAGTCATTAGTCATTAGTCAGCAGTCATTAGTCATTAGTCATTAGTCAGCAGTCATTAGTCAGCAGTCATTAGTCAGCAGTCATTAGTCAGCAGTCATTTAGTTATTAGTTTTCAGCCTTCTGCCTTCATTTGTAAGTGTCGATCGCCCTTTCTGCTTCCGTCCTCACAGCCATCACCAATAACTAATAACTAATAACTAATGACTAATGACTAATGACTAATGACTAATGACTAATTATCTCCCCGTCAGCGTATCCGCATCAGGATCGGGCAAAGCTTGCTGCACTTCCAAAAGCGACAAAGCATCTGCTGTCAACGGTTGGCTAATCAAATTTTTTTTTAGCCCATCCCCCCGGCGATCGCGCTCTTGCAGCTTCAGCAATTCCTCTTGATAAACAGCAACAATTCGCCCTAAACTCAGCACCAAATCATCCCAATTATCATCTCCCACCAACTTCTCAGAAATTCCCTCAAATAACTCTCCCGCTTGCCTTTTTTGAACATAAGCTTTCAAAAGCTTTCCCGACTTTTGCACAACCGCCTGATAAATGTCCCCATCAGACCACCACAGCCCCTGTTGACTCAGTAGCCAAGTCAAAATATACTCGCGAGCGTGTTGCTCCTTCACCCAGGCCGCGAGATACTGCAAATCTTCCATAGTTACAGTCTCCTAAATTTTCCTCTAAATGTCCGCTTGTTTGTATCTATCGTTACTGCGATCGGCTTAATATCTGCTTTATTATCACCCGCCGATCTCTTTAATATCCCTTAAATCTTAAAAAAACCCTACTGATTCACCAAACATCAATTTTTAGCATATAAACATACAATTAAACTGACATCTTGCACCATGCTCAAGAACAGGGAAGAAGCCTGTTCCACAAAGAGTAAATTTTCTTGTGGCGAGTAGGGGTTGGGCCGAAGAGCCCGCCCATGAAAGGCTTATTGACAACGGTGCAGGATGTGAGGTTAAACCTGATGCGTCTACCCTCTGACATTTCATCCAGAGGAAAGCGGTACAACCCGCCTCGCTTTCCTCTCTCGCCAATCTATCCTCAAGCGGAACCAGCGAATTATTAGCATGACAAAGCAAAATTTTGGTTTAATCGGTCTAGCAGTGATGGGCGAAAACCTAGCGCTCAACGTCGAAAGCAGAGGCTTCTCCGTGGCTGTGTACAACCGCACAGCAGCCAAAACCGACGACTTCATGGCCCTACGCGCCCCCGGCAAGAACATTGTAGCCGCCAAGACTCTGACAGAATTCGTCGATGCCCTAGAAACCCCGCGCCGAATCTTAGTCATGGTGCAAGCTGGGAAACCCGTAGATGCGGTAATCGACCAGCTCAAACCCATGCTGTCACCGGGCGACATGATTATTGACGGCGGCAACTCGCTATACGACGACACCGAACGCCGCACCAAAGATTTAGAATCGATGGGACTGGGATTTGTCGGCATGGGCATCAGCGGCGGCGAAGAAGGCGCGCTGAATGGTGCTAGCTTGATGCCCGGTGGCACCCACGCTGCTTACGGCCTACTAGAGCCAATTCTCACCAAAATTGCGGCTCAAGTAGATGACGGCCCCTGCGTCACGTTCATCGGCCCTGGGGGTGCCGGCCACTACGTGAAGATGGTTCACAACGGCATTGAGTACGGGGATATGCAGCTTATTGCTGAAGCCTACGATTTGCTAAAAAACGTTGGTGGATTGAACGGCCAGCAGTTGCAGGAAGTTTTTGCCGAATGGAATACCACAGACGAACTCAACTCGTTTTTGATTGAAATTACGGCTAACATTTTCAAGTTCAACGACCCGGAAACTAAGCAACCCTTAGTTGAGGTAATTATGGACGCAGCGGGTCAGAAAGGCACGGGCCGCTGGACTGTAATGAGTGCTTTGGAATTGGGCGTGAGCATTCCCACAATTATCGCTGCTGTGAATGCGAGAATCATGTCTTCTTATAAGGCAGAGCGCGTCAAAGCTTCCCAACAACTGACGGGGCCTAGCGGCAAGTACGAAGGCGATACTAAAGAGTTTGTGAACAAAGTCCGGGATGCGCTTTACTGCTCGAAGATTTGCTCCTACGCGCAAGGCATGGCGCTGTTGAGCGCGGCCTCGAAGTCGTACAACTATGACTTGAGTTTGAGCGAAATTTCCCGAATTTGGAAGGGTGGCTGTATTATTCGGGCTGGATTTTTGGACAAGATTAAAACAGCTTTTAAGGACGATCCCGAGCTGCCAAATTTGCTGTTAGCGCCGGAGTTCAAACAGAGCATTCTCGATCGCCAATCAGCTTGGCGGGAGGTATTGGCTACTGCTAGCACGCTGGGGATTGCAGTGCCAGCCTTTAGCGCCTCGCTGGACTATTTCGACAGCTACCGGCGCGAAAGATTGCCGCAAAACCTCACGCAAGCTCAGCGCGATTATTTCGGGGCTCACACCTACGAACGCACCGACAAACCGCGCGGCGAATTCTTCCACTCAGAGTGGACGCAGACTGCTAAAGAGTCGCTGCAAACTGGTAGTACGGACTAATTAATTTTTGTAGGGTGCGTTTCGGCGCACCTTACAAATAAGCTGTTGTGCATTTAAATTGTATGTTGAGGGCGGGCAGGATGCCCACCCCACAAGAGGAAAAATTTATTTTACCATGCAATTTAAATGCGGATTAGCTTAGACCATGAGATTACTGCCAACTAATCTTTTTCTTGAACCCACACGGATACTGAACCGCCTAGACAGCGAAACTCGCCCCAACCCGACTCGTTAGTAGAAACAGGTTCCTGAATATGCCCTGTTAAATCCACAAACTTAGCACGAGGTTTACCAACTTCCATCCACTTGAAACCCTCCGGGCCGTCGCTCATAATTACTGCCATTGCCTGTGGATGTTGCCCATCGCCCAATCTTGTCCAGCCAATTGTATTCCAATGATCGAAATAGTCATATTGAGGGCCGTAGGCGAAGTGTTGGCGAGCCTGGAGAAACTTGTCAATTAGCGATCGGTGAGAGGGCATAAAAATCTTATACCGATTGCCATCACGCCCCCAATCTTCATATTCTGCACCGTAATAATCGCCGTAGAAAACGCAGGGATAACCTTCTTTTCGCAATAAAATAATCGCATAAGCAAGAGGTTTAAACCAGGGTTCTACAACAGATTCAAGTGCTTGCAGCGGTTGAGAGTCGTGGTTTTCGACAAACGTTACTGCATGAGTCGGTCGCTGCTGCATCATTGTACCGTCTAAGATGCGCCGCATATCGTAGTTACCACCCTGTTTGCTTGCGTAATGAAAGTTGTAATGCAGCGGCACGTCAAAAACTGACATTTTGCCCTTAACTGAATCGACATACCAGTGCAGGATATCGATATTTGGTGCCCAATACTCACCGACAACAAACAAATCTTTGCCGACATATCGCTCCAATTCATCCAACCATTGCGGAAAAAACCAAGACGATATGTGTTTGATGGCATCTAAACGAAAACCGTCGGCACCTGTTGTGTTGAGATACCACTTACCCCACCGTGTAATTTCATCTCGTACCCATCGATCCTGGAAATCTATATCGCACCCCATTAAATAGGCAAAATTGCCATGTTCTAGGCCAACATAGTCATCAAAAGTTCTCCCTTCTATTAAATAGACTGTACCGCGATCGTCTTTATTGTACTCGTTGTAGTCTACTGCGTCAAAATGCCACCAGTGCCATTCAAATTGGGAATATTTACCTTGGCGTCCGGGAAAGTTAAAATTGGTGTAGCTTTTGATTCCTTGCAACCCACCTTTGGGATCTAGCCGATTGTTTTGAGGAAAAGGAGTTGCCTTAAATATCTCTGCTGCATCTGCACCCATTTTGTGGTTGATAACTACATCGGCATAGATTTGGATCCCAGATTTGTGCAGGGCTGCGATCGCATCCAAATATTGCTGCTTAGTACCATATTTGGTGCGCAGTGAACCTTTTTGGTCGAATTCTCCCAAATCAAATAAGTCGTAAACCCCATATCCAACGTCGCTTTGCCCGCCACTTCCTTTGTAAGCTGGGGGCAGCCACACTGCCCTAAAACCCGCATCTGCCAACTCTTTCGCTTGGTTTTTCACCTCATCCCACAGGGTTCCCCGATCGTCCATGTACCAGTGGAAATATTGCATCATCGTGCCGTTGACATCTGCCATTTTTCACCCTTGCCTTGAGATCGTACTGATAATTTAAGCCTATCTTAGGCTACAGCCTTGCCAATTGTCACTGTATGAATCGCAGTAATTTTTGCTAAAACTCAGGTTTGGGTGCGATCAAAGTTTTGTTGCAGTTCTCTAATCTAAAATCCGTTGACTTTCGCCTGACTCTTTGAACCATAATTGAACTTGAGTGCAGACAAAAAGCCCCAGTCCAAGATCTGGAATCTAAAAGAATCAGTAAGTAAGATCGCAATGTGCTTGCGAGCTTACTTGCGATCTTAGTAGATAACTATACTCAGCAAATCTGGTACAATCATAACTAATCCTTTAAAATAAATGTAATTTTTTTATGAAACCTTTTATAGTAAGAGCCGCTGCCGTTTTCGGTGTTATTGCGGTAGCGGTATTGGATACATTGAAAGAAGAAGAGGAAAAAAAGCGTTTATTAGACAGTGGTATTCTGGAAGTGGATGAAATGACGGGAAAAGAGTTTGAAAATTTTCTATATGTCCATTTTATAAACTTTGGTTATAGTGTTACTTTAACTCAAGATAGTCAAGATTATGGGGCGGATTTAATTTTATACAAGGATGGCTCGCAAACCGTCGTTCAAGCTAAAAGAAGCAAAAATCCAGTTGGGATTAAAGCAGTTCAAGAAGTAGCAGGAGCCGTCAGACATTACAAAGGAAATAAAGGCAGAGTCATCACCAACAACCGATTTACAGAAAACGCTTACAATCTTGCTAAATCTAACGACGTAGAGTTATGGGATCGAAAAAAACTAATCGAATTCATCCTGCTAGCTAAGAATTGTAAATAACTTATATAGCAATCCTTGCAGGAGCCGTAAATTTTTTACCCCACCCCAGCCCTCCCCTTACTAAGGGGAGGGAGTAAGAAATTCACAAATGATTTAGGATAGCTATATACTAAGCTAAGTGCATTATTCGGATCTTGAAATCGCTGCATAGAGTCAAACTTTCGTCCGCCTCCGCAGACAAGCGAGATCGACCTGTATCATTAATCTCACTGTTGAATCATGCTACAAATTTCTAATACAGTGTTCATAGACGATCGCGAAATCGAGATTAGTGCGATTCGCTCTCAAGGCGCGGGGGGGCAAAATGTAAATAAGGTGGCGAGTGCTATTCACTTGCGCTTTGATATCCCAGCTTCCTCATTGCCCGATCGCTACAAAGAGCGTTTGCTGCAAATCAACGACCAGCGCATCACTTCCGAAGGTGTGATTGTCATCAAAGCGCAGGAACACCGCAGCCAGGAACAAAACCGGGAAGAGGCTTTGAGACGGCTGCAAGAACTGATTAAAAGTGCGATCGTCATACCGAAAAGGCGCAAACCCAGCAAAGCGACTCGTAGTTCCCAGCGCAAGCGTCTCGACAGCAAAACCAAGCGAGGGCAGATTAAGGCTCTGAGAGCGAAAATTACGGATTGAGGGATGAAAGGTCGATCGGGCGACCGCGATTTTTGTAGGGGCGGGTTCACCAACAATATCTGCCAACAATCTCCAATCTCAAAAACCCGCCCTGCCGGGATATTATGGTCAATCGATCGGACATGATATGAAAGGTCGATCGGGCTTTTTGAGTTTTTAGTTGTCAGTCAGGATTTGGTGGGCCTAAGTCGTCAGGCAAATCGTTAAGCGTTTTTCCCAAAGCTTTGCAAAGAGCTTTCATTTGAGCAATGGTCAGTTCTGGTTGGTCTAGTCCTCGCTCCCAGTTACTGATTGCTTGTTGGCTTAGGGTTTTTGTGCGGGTTTTGTCGGGAATTTGTTTGGCTAAGGCGGATTGCGATAAACCAACAGCCTCCCGCAAGATTTGCAGTGCTGGTATATCTTTGGACTCTTGAGTTTGTTTCTTTCGGGGCATATCATAGGAAATTTACAAGCAAACTTGTTGACAACCGAGTTGTTTACAAGTATCCTTGTTAAAGATAGAGACAACACAAAGGCGGCTCCTTTAGCCGGACGGTGGAAACGCTTTGGTTTAGCGAGCTGCCTTATTTGTAGTTTCTACCCATTATGCCTGCATACCCTTAGTATTTTCCGGGCTTGGGCGCATGACTCAAGCCCCTTTCCCTCAACGCCGAGAAGGAGGTGCTATGTAAAAGGCCGATCGACCTCACAGGAGTGGCCAGCTCAAGATTGTATCAAATATCGAGACCAAAACTTCTACTTTGCTATCGGCTAAACACTAAACAACACTGGACAGCCAGTGCATTTGGTGAGAGATAGCCAGTCTCAGCCAATAGCTACGTTACTCCGGTCAAGACACCAAAAAGTGCTTTC
>NZ_JAUBTO010000068.1:0-40509 GCF_036702495.1 Microcoleus sp. C2D2
GACTAATGACTAATGACTAATGACTAATGACTAATGACTAATGACTAATGACTAATGACTAATGACTAATGACTAATTAAAATCGCTTTACCCAATCTTCGCCGACGCGAAGTGTCAAGTCAGAATTGATTTCACCAGTAGAAGATGCTTCAATTTTACCGTCGCCTAACGCTTTTTGCAGTAGATTCGCTGCCTCTAAATCGCCTTGCTGAACAATAATTTGACTTTGACGCTCTTTCTGGGGCGAATCCTGCACTACAGATACATTAAAAAAGCCCTGTTTTCTGAGAAATTCAGCAACGGTTTTTGCGGTTGTCGGTTTGCTAGAAGCGTTTTGGACAGATATTTTGAGGTTTTTGGGCAAAACCGGCTCGCTGGGATTGCGAACTCGTCCTTGTGCAAAATCCGGCACGCCCGGGTTCAAATATTGTGTGATAACGCGATCGACCCCGACCGTATCTAAAATCCAATAACTCCTCAAATCCCCTTGTTTTGAACTAGAACTTCCAGGCAACATTACCATTTTAAAAGTATCTCGCTCCAATTGCAAACCGAAATTTGCCAGCGTCAATATTTCCTCATAATTTAGGTTTGTATCCACATATTTTTGCATCAATCGAACAATTTGTGGCAAGCGCACAAATACTGATGGACTTGCGAGGCGGTTCCGAATAGCTTGAATCAAAGATTGCTGTCGCTGAATGCGGCCGATATCTCCTAAACCGTCGTTGCGAAATCGAGCAAATTGTTCTGCTTGTTCTCCGTTGAGAGTTTGCCATCCCTGGGCTAAGTTTATTTTTAACTTTTGGGCGGTATCTGTATAGGACATGGCGCGAGGTACAAATACTTCAACTCCGCCCAACAAATCGACTAATTCCCGAAACGCACTGCTGCTGACTCGCACGTATCGTTCAATTCTCGTATTGTTCAGCATACTGCTAACCAATCGCGTCGCCAAAGCTGCTCCTCCCCTAGCATTGGCTTCGCTAATTTTGCGGAAGGGAATTCCGGGTACTTCGACTTGAGTATCTCGCGGAACTGAAAGCAAACTAATAGATTTATCTCTAGGATCGAGGTGCAATAAGAGTATTGTATCGCTGCGACCCTCAAAAATCTTAGGGGAATTGGCTGCTGCTTCTGGCACGCGGTCAATTCCCAATATCAAGATATTAACTGGCCGCGACAGGCGGTATCCAGAGCGGTTGGATGATGTATAGTTAAAGCCAGTAGCGTCTAGGACTCTACTGATAACTGGGGGTTCCACGGGAGCTAAGAGGGCGGTAATTGCCCCGATTGCTGCGGAGATGGCGGCTGTGAAAACTAGGAAAAATAGCCCAAATATATACAGGAAGATTTTAGGCTTTTTTCGAGATTCTCGATCGACTGGTTTAACAAAGTTGCTTTTAAAGATTGACCAGTTTTTCATTGACTTGCTGTTGATTATTGCATTTTTTCAGCTTTGCAGTAAAACTTGGGCGGTGCTTCGGGAAAGTATTTGAACAAAGCCGTACACAGCCAGCCTTCGAGATTTTTCGCTTCCCACCGATACCAGTTACCGCCGTATTCTTCTTTCAACCACAGCATTTCTGCTTGATATCCGGGAAATGGATTGGCCGAAAATAAGAGTCGGAAACCTTGAGCGGCATTGGGAATGTCTGCGACGAGCACGTTAATCATTTCGGGGACGCCCTGAACAAATGGTTCTCGGACAAGTCCGACTCGCTCGTCGTCAAAAACCCAGGTGTACTGTTCGCGATAGGGGTAAATTACCATCATGGCATTGGCCATGGTATTCTCCTCTTTTTATTTCGTTTGTTTTGTCGGCGAAAAGGCAAGTCTTGATACATTATATTCTGTTGCCCGGGAGTTGTACACTATCCGATTTGACAACCCTATTTTAACTTAGGAAATCTTGCGGGTTATTTACAAACTTTGTTCGGCTTGGGCGGATCGATCAAGTGTAGGGCGATCGGGCTTTAGAGCGGTTTTTTCACTGTTTTTATTTTCGGTAAATGGTAGCAAAATCAAAGACGCTTAAAGGTGATTCATTATTGCAGGATTTTTTCTTCTAATTGTGCCTAGTTTTATAACCATTATTACCTTTGTAGTAATGATATGGTTTCCGGTTGCATGGGAATGATAAAGTCAAGGTCAATAATTCCAAATTCTCCCACTCCCGACTCCCGATTCCCGACTCCCCATCATTCCGGTGTTACCGGAATTGATATGACGAATAGTTTTTATTCACCCAAACTATGAGGACGGACACCCTAACTACAAACCTTTAACTGTTTGTAGTTGGGTGTTATGTTTGTTTTCGGGAATATCCAGCTCAAATTCTCGTCAGCTCAACCAGCGCCTTAGCTAAATATTGATACTGCGGCAAAGTATTGTATAATTGAGCCGAAATCCTCACCAACTGCTTACTAGCATCCGGCCAAGGAATCACCGGAACTTCAATTTTAAAAATCTCCCACAGCGCCTCTTGCAAAGGTAGAATTCCTCCCTTTGCAACCGCATCAGGCTGGGAGTCTGCCAGTGGCACAACTGCCATCGAACCGACCATTTCATCAGGACAAGGCAGTGGCAAACCTAATTTGTCCGCCAATATTTTTCTCCCCGCCAACGCCAAAGCATGATTTTTTGCCATCAATTCCGGCCAGCCACCACTCAACAAAGAACCCATAAAATCAATAGCTACAGGCACGCACAAATAGGGACTCGGATCGACTGTTCCCATCCAGTCAAATTCTAATTGAAAGCGCGATTTATCAGCGCGCGGCGAGTTAGCACCGTGACTGATCGTAGTTGGGCGAATGGCATTTTGCTTGTCGCGCCGCACGTACAGAAAGCCCGCACCTTTCGGCGCGCACAGCCATTTGTGGCAATTTCCAGTATAGTAAGCCGCGCCAATTTCATCTAAATTCAGCGCTACCATTCCCGGCGCGTGAGATCCGTCTACTAATACATCCACGCCACGGTTAGCTAACTCGCCGACTAACTGTTTGATGGGAAAAATTAAACCGGTTTGGCTCACAATGTGGTCTAATAAGGCTAACTTTGTTTGCGGTGAAACGCACTTAATTATTGCTTCAATAATTTGTTGGGGCGACTCAATTGGAAAGGGTACTTCTGCTACTATTACTTTAGCCCCTGTCCGCTGGGCTACAAAGTTAATTGTGTTGCGGCAAGCGTTGTATTCCTGATTTGTAGTTAGCAATTCGTCGCCCGGAGCAAAATAGAGCGATCGCAAAACTGCATTTACTCCCGTGGTGGCATTCGGCACAAAAGCCAAGTCATCCTCACCCGCACCGAGAAATGCTGCTAACTGATTTCTCGCATTATCCAACAAGGGTTCAAATTCCCGCATAAAGAAGCGCAATGGTTCTCTTTCCAGTTGTTCGCGAAAACTGGTTTGCGCTTCCAGTACGGGAAGCGGACAAGCCCCAAAAGAGCCGTGATTGAGGAAAGTTATATTGCGATCGAGCAACCAATATTGGTTAATCATTAGTAATTAGTAATTAGTAATTAGTAATTAGTCATTAGTCATTAGTCATTAGTCATTAGTCATTAGTCATTGGTCATTAGTCATTAGTCATTGGTCATTAGTCATTGGTCATTAGTCATTAGTCATTAGTCAGTCAACCGTCAACCGTCAACCGTCAACCGTCAACCGTTACTCATTTTACCTTTTAATTGCTCAAACTCTTCTAATGTATTGCAATTCGATAACATTACTGCTTCTTGTTCCCCTACAGGTAGAGGGATTGCGGGGATTTGATTTAACCAGACTTGAAAGGAACGTCCGCCTTTGTCAATAAAACTTTGCAAACTGGGCAGAGATTGTTGGCGGTAGAAGCCGCACAAAGGCTCCCAGCGCGGATTTTGATAAGGCACAACTGCTAAAGTAGACGGGGGAACGTCTGTTAACTGACTTGCCCACTTCTGAATAATCTGAGCATTCAACAAAGGCAAATCGCAAGCTAACAGTAAAATCCACTCGGCGGCTATTTCTTTCAATCCCTGAGTCAATGCAACCAAGGGCCCGCAGCCGGGATTGTACTCTACCAGAAATTTGGATTTTTCGGTTAAGGTCGATCGATAGCGATCCGGCCAAGCAGTCAGAACATAAACTTCTGGCGTTACAACTGCTGCAACTTCGCACACCCGCTGCAATAGGGATTTGCCCTCAATTTCCAGCAAAGCTTTATCCCTACCCATCCGCGAACTTTGACCGCCTGCAAGCACAATTACAGCAATTTTATGATTTGTCATTGGGGAGAAGGAAGAAGGAAGAAGGAAGAAGGAAGAAGGAAGAAGGAAGAAGGAAGAAGGAAGAAGGAAGAGGGAAGAAGGAAGAGGGAAGAAGGAAGAGGGAGGAAGGAAGAGGGAGGAAGGAAGAGGGAAGAAGGAAGAGGGAAGAAGAAAGAAGGAAGAAAAATTTCTCAATATTTGGCGCGCACTGCCCACAAAACCTGCTCAATGTAGTGTGTCCACTAGGCACAAAACCTGATTAATTATTCTCAACTAAAAACACTAACGGCTTGGCTAACTTCCTCAAGTTTTTGCACGACTTTACCGCTTATCAATAAAGTTTCTGCCTCAATTAAACCCGAGTTCATATCCAAACAAACTCCGCTGCGCCACAGATAAAATCCGCCGTTCCAGATAGCGGACTGCATCAATTCAGAGGGTTTTCCCAGCAACACTTCCTGCATTTCTTTTAATAACTCAGATGCTGATTCAAAGGGAGGATTTGTGCTGCTAAAACCGTAATCTCCGTGAGCTAAAAGCACTCGCTCGAACTCTGCATCCGGCTTAGAAATGCCGATAATCGCAGTGCGATCGCGCGGCAAATCGCAGCTTCCCTCCAATCCTTTGACTGTGGTATAATTTTTTATTCCCCGCAACTCAAAGGCTTTTTTAAACATACCTTCTGTCGGCGGGTGGACGTAGCCGGAGATGACGTTAACGTCGCCGGCACAGGGACACCACATCAACTCCATTGTCGAAAAAGGTGGTCGTTTGCCGATTTCGCGGCGGTAGGGTACTAAAGTGGTGGCTTGAGGAAAATGCTTGGGAAGGTAAACAAAACCTAAACCCGTATTGTCAAAAACTTGCTGGACTTTTTCTAAACGGAGTTTTCTCCAGTCTACTCCCAAACCGCGCCAAATTTCAATGAGGGGAATGCCTTCCTTGGTTGGCATGGTATCGCCCCCGTGCATGAGGGTTGGGACGCCAGAGGCGGCTAAAATTAGGGCGGTTATTGGGCTAATTGGAGCCGTGCGCGATCGCCCGTCGTAAGCAACGCCAAACACGGCGACGGTAGAGACGGAAAACCCTTTTTCTCGGTTTGGGGGGGCAAGCACAGGCCCCAATTCTTCATAAGCATCGAGCATTCCGGCTAATTCTTCGCCGGTGGGCCGTTTAATGCGGTGGGAAATCATAAAAGCTCCGATTTGAGCCGGTGTTGCTTCTCCCAGCAGCATCATCCGCGTGGCTGCTGCTGCTTCGGATCGAGTTAAGTTTTCTCCTGTGTGTATTCCGCTGCCAATTTTTCGCAGCAATTCTCTAAATGCGTCACTCATAACTTGTGAAGTTGGTAATTGGTAATTGGTAGTTGGTAGTTGGTAGTTAGTAATTGGTAGTTAGTAATTGGTAAGATTTGAATCGTTTTAAATTTAAAATCCCGAACTCTCAATTCAAAATTATCGAATTAACTCCCTGATTTTTCTAGCTGGATTACATCAAATGGCGGCACGCATTCGCGTACCAGGTTCCAGAAATGGGCGATCGGCGGAATTTGCATTCGATCGTGTGTTGTCACCAACACGACTTCGCGAGTCCAAGTCGGATCGATCGCCGATTGGCCGATCGCCGAAACCTTGGAAGTTGACCGATCTTGGGCGATCGACCGAATTGCTAAAGTGCGATCGCCCTTCGCCTCCAGCAAAGCTGAATGCGGCAGCAAAGCAATCAATTCTCCCTGTCGCACCACACCCCGAAAAGCATCAAGAGTGTTGAGTTCCAAAACAGCATGAAGTGTAGCACCGATGCGTCCAAATTGTTCTTGCACCATCCGCTGCATTCCGTACCCGTCCTTAAACACCACTTGCGGGTAACAAATCAATTCCTGCCAAGGTACTCGATCGTACTGGGCCAAGGGATGACCCGCCGCCATCAACACCTCGATCGGCTCATTGTAGAGCACCTCAACCAACATTTCCGGGGCTTGAGTAAAATAGCGGTTGTTCATCACCACTGCTATGTCTACCAAACCGTCTTTGAGGACTTTCAGAGCTCGATCGCTTCCCAGGGAAGTCACCCGCAACTGCACGTTAGGATAGTCGCGGCAAAATTTTTGCAGCACAGGCGGCAAATAAGCACCGCAAACCGAGTGAATTGCAGCCACGCACAGTTCCGGCTGCTTTCCCGCCAACAAGTCTCCCAATTCTTCAGCAGCATTTCGCCAAGTCTGACAGATTTTGCGAGCGTGAGGTAGCAGGCGTTCCCCTCCCACAGTCAGCTTGGCGTGGGCTGTGCGGTGAAACAGCGACAAACCGACGGACGCTTCTAATCCCTGCACTTGGCGGCTAATAGTCGATTGCGTAACGCCGCACTTCCGGGCCGCTTGCTGAAAGCTACCGGTTTCAGCAACTGAAAGAAATGCTTGAAGCTGCTCTAAGCGCATGGAGGTTTAATTCGAGATGGTTTCAGAAATTTTACTGGAAGATAATCTGTGACATTAACCGATTTAGTAGCAGAATTTAGTAGACTTTGATACAGGTACAGATTAGTTTTGATTCCGGGGCGAGACGCGGGGATGCTTGGCGCTACGAATCAATTTGCTCGGGTAGGATTGCTGAGGACCAAAGTAGAGGTCGATTCTCCAATGTAGAAGGGATTCCTGCATCTGCAAAATTATAAAAAAATGGATTTAATCAATAGAAATTCATCGAATTTTGCCAGCTTGTAGCTAAACTGTTTGAATGAACTGCACAGTCAGAATCGCTTCATCACTTGCGCTAAATTGCTTGGTTTATCCCTATGCTTTGGACTCTAAAACTCGCCTTAAATTTCTTACCTCCTTGGGCATTATAGTACCTGACTCTGCCTAAACCTCTGAATAAATGTACGAATATTGCAGGCCGGTTAAAACCTGTAGTGAACTTTCATCCCCGGACTAAAGTCACCAAAAAACGAGCGAGAAGCCCCCTGGCTTTAGACATGGGGAGGAAAGCGGCTGCGACGACCGTCGCCTTGAATTATAATCCATAGGAATAGCCATCTTTTTTGTGAATAGGTTTGCAATATTTATGACTAATTCCTGCTACTCTTCCCTTCGTTGTGGCGATGTCAAACGAACCGGATGCACGGCAAAGAACTCGTCCCGCATAGGAACCGATTTTCTTACCTGCGGTGACGGTCGCGCTGATAATATCACCAGTTTGAAAACAGAAATGGATTTGCTTTCTTGATTTATGGCGAATTGGAAAGCCAAACTTATCTGTACCGCACATCTGTCGCGTTCCGTGTCCTGCTGCCTTGACTAGCAGGGGTTGAGAGATCAGCACCTTTAATTCTTCGACTTTGCCTACACAAGCAGCATCTAACCAGTGGGATTTAGGTAGATTTAATCGAGTGCGATTGAATTTTGTCAACCCGCCACTGCCAGTAGAAACTGGTAAACCAGTCATACGGAGTCGGCTAAATAACGCCCAGCGAGTCGAATTGACCGCTGCTGCGTCTTTCAAGGGACGTTTTGCTTGAGATAGAATCCGTTTCAAAATCTCTGGCTTTTTAGACAGGAATTGCCCAATATCTTGAGTCCCCTTCTGAGTATTGCACTTTTCGCAAGCAAGGCAAAGATTAGAAATGCGGTTAGATCCACCCTTGGCTTTGGGATGAATGTGTTCGACTTGTAGCGGTGTATTGATAACGCCACAGTAGGCACATTTTCTATCCCATTTATTCAGCAAATATTCGCGGATCTCGTATCCACATAAAACGCCTTGCTGGTATTCAATTCCAGAAATATCGGGATTTTCTAGTTGTTGCAAGTCAAAACGCACCAGTTCTTGAACAATAGAAGAAATGGGGGCGACCTTCATCAATCTAGTTACCCAGGTTAGGGTTGTTTCGACACGATGTTGTAAGCTTGGCGCTAGCCAACCTTTAGGGCGAACCCTATTCAGAAATCTCGCTTTTCGATAGCGAGTATGGCGATTCCTCCTACCTCTACGCAATGAACGGCGAGACTCAAGGCTGGCTTTAATAGCTTGACCTCGGTGAGTTAATTCTGCACCAAAGATTACGCTCTCTCCTTGCACTAATGCAAGTCCGCTCGTTTTAGAGCCAGGGTCTATTTTGAGAGTAATTGGCTCTTGGTGTGATGTTACCTCTACTTTGAGAATTATTGTGAATGGATACCTTTTGAAAACAGCAGCTTTGCCAGTGGTTAGCAATTTACGAGCCATTCCTGGGTGGATTGGATTGAGCGGTCGTTTATGGGTATCAAGCACAAAAACGAAATTAGACATAAAGTCCTCCATTGCTGGGTAAAGTTCGCTTCGAGAATGTTTTATGAGCTTGTTAGACTGAAGGCACTGGCTCGGGCCCCGTTAAACCTGTTTAACTTTCAGTGATAGAGCGGAAAACTAGCGACGCATTCTCCGGTATCGTGACTCTAAAAACGTAGGTCTAATCCTGTCTCTGGTAAGGTTCGGGCTTTTTTCTTGCACCGCTCGGAACGAGCCGGACTTCCTAAAAGCCCCCGCTTTTAAGCGTGGGGTTCCTTACTCTTGTTTTCTGTTTTTTTTGTATACACTAGGAATTAGCGGGTCAGCAACACAAGTGCAACGCCGGATCGATCGCACAGGAAAGCCGAAATGCTGCAATTTCTTAAGATTATGTCATTTAACCACAATTTTATTCTGCAAGGTGGATTTTGCCAGTGGCAGCCCCAGTTGATGGGACTGCACGCGGTCAGCGATTTGTTAATTGCCTTGGCTTATTATTCAATTCCAGCAATTCTGACATACTACTATGCCCGGAAGCAGGGGGACGTGCCTTTGAGCAAGGGGTTTCTGCTATTGGGAGTCTGGTTTTTCTGCGCCGGGACAACTCAGTTGATGCAATTTTGGATGCTGGTGCATCCCAGCGAATGGCTGTCAAGTTCGCTCGCGGCCGTGACGGCTGTCATCTCTCTGTGGGCTATAGCGGAACTGATACCCTGGGTTCCTCAAATGTTGGCTTTGGCTGGGGCGACCTCTTTACCAGCAAATACGGCGCTCTTAACCCAAAAGGTCGATCGACCGCAAGCCGACTCTGCCATTAAAAATTCCGCCGCATCCTCCACAACCGAAATCCAGCAAATTAACCAGCAATTGCTCTCGGAAATAATGCAGCGCCAGCGAGTCGAGGATATCCTGCTTGACACTGTAGACAAGCTGCAAGAAAGCCAAGAACGCTTCCGCGTTTTTCAGGAATTATCTCTAGACGGATTTAACGTGTTCCGCAGCATTCGCGAGGAATCCAAAATTGTGGATTTTGAATGGGAATACGTCAATCCCGCAGCCGCAAAAATTCTGCACAGCACCCCTGAAGCATTGGTCGGCAAGCGATTGCTGGAAGTGCTGCCAGGTCATAAAGATAACAGTTTGTTCGATCGTTTCGTGCAAGTTGTAGAAACAGGAATTCCCCTGGATATCGAGAGTTATTACAACAGCGAAGGCATTGTCGGCTGGTTTCGGATTATGACTGTTAAATTGGGCGACGGCATTGCTATTTCTTTTAGCGATATTACTGGGCGCAAGCAAGTAGAAGCATCCCTGCGCAACGCGCTGCAAAAACTCACTTCTCATTTTGAAAATACGCCCCTAGCGGTGATTGAGTGGGATGAAAACTTTCGTCTCAGCGGGTGGTCGCCGGCGGCCCAGAAGATTTTTGGGTGGAAGGCAACAGAAGTTTTAGGCAAGCATTTTAGCGAATGGAACTTTATTTCTAAGGACGATTTATCAGAGTTAGAATCGGCAATTTATCGTTTAAAAAAACCCGACCATCGCTGCAATGTAGTTCGCAACAGCAATTATGATAAGTGGGGTTCGTTGGTGCACTGCGAGTGGTACAATTCGGCTTTTTACAGCGATTCGGGACAGTTGATATCGGTGCTGTCTCTGGTTTTGGACGTGACGGAACGCTTTAAATTTCTGGAAGTGCTGCGACAGTCAGAAGAGCGGTTTCGGATTGCGGCAGAAAGTGCCAGCGATTTGATTTACGAATGGGATATCGAGACCGGCATCGTGCTGTGGTTCGGTCACGTAGACGAACATTTGGAGTACGAAAAAGGCGGATTTCCGAGGACAAGAGCAGCTTGGAACAGTATCTTGCACCCGATGGACCGCGATCGAGTCCAGGCCTCGGTCGATCGGTATTTGAGTGCGCCACACAGTTCTGCCGCCCCATTTTTTCAGGAATACCGCGTTCAGTGCCAGGGGGGCGGCTTCCTCCACTGGATCGATCGGGGCAAAGCAGTGCTTGACAAACAAGGCAATCCCTGCAGATGGATCGGCGTGATTAGCGACATCAGCGATCGCAAAGAGGCCGAAGAACAGCGGAATCTAGCCTTGGCGCGGGAACAGGCCGCCCGTCGCCAAGCCGAAGCCAGCGAACAGCTTTACCGCGCCCTCGCTGAAGCCATCCCGCAAATAGTTTGGACTGCTTCAGCCGACGGCTGGTTCGACTACTACAACCAGCGCTGGTTTGAATATACTGGCTTGACGCTGGAGGAAACTCAAGGCTGGGGGTGGCAGCTAGCCCTGCATCCAGATGACCTGGAAAATTGCGTAGAAAGCTGGAAGACCTCGGTAGAGACGGGGGGGACTTACGAGGTGGAATACCGCTTTAAACGGGCATCTGACGGGGCTTACCGCTGGCATCTGGGCAGGGCATTGCCCGTGCGGGACGCAGAGGGGAAAATTCTCAAATGGTTCGGGACTTGTACCGATATTGACGATCGCCACCGTTCGGCCCAAACAGCCTATTTTCGCGCTCAAGCTTTGGCTTTGCTGTCGTCGGCTTCCCTGGATTACGAGGAGGCGCTGCAAGGTTTGGCAGATTTAACAGTACCGGCGCTGGGGGATTGGTGCTGCGTGCATTTGGTCGAGCCCGACGGCTCGATCCGCTTGCAAGCAGTTGCTCACTCAGATCCGAGCAAAGTCGCTATGCTGTGGCAAATCGACCGGCGCTTGCCGCTAGACCCCCAGGGACGGCACGGAGTAGCAAAGGTGCTGCGGACTGGGGAGTCGAAGCTTTACGCAGAAATACCGGAATGGGTGATCGAGGCGGTTGTGCCGGACAGGGAACTGCAGTTGGTGCTGCGATCCCAGGTGCTGTCGGCAATCTGCGTGCCGCTGATGGCTCGCGGGCGGACGCTGGGAGCGATTTCGCTGCTGTGCGGGGAGTCCGGCCGCCGCTGCGGGGAGGGCGATTTGGTTTTGCTGGAGGATTTGGCGCGGGATGCGGCGGTGGCTATCGACAATGCGCGGCTTTACCGGGAAGCAGCGGAGGCCAACCGGATTAAAGACGAGTTTTTGGGAACGCTTTCTCACGAGTTGCGGACGCCTCTGAACGCGATTTTGGGCTGGGCCCAGATGCTGCGGCAGCGCCAGATGAGTCCGGAAAAAACGGCTGTGGGTTTGGAGACTATTGAGCGAAACGCGCGGTTGCAGACTCAGATGATTGAGGATTTGCTGGACGTTTCCCGGGTTGTGAGCGGCAAAGTGTGTTTGAAGCTGTTCTCGGTGGATTTGGCGCGGATTGTAGAAACGGCCGTGAAGGCTCTGAGCCCTGATGCTGAAGCTCGGGGAATTGAATTGGTGAGTTTTTGTGACGAAGGGGTGAGCTCGGTGAGGGGCGATGCTACTCGTTTGCAGCAGGTGGTGTCTAATTTGCTCTCGAATGCTATTAAGTTTACACCGCCGTCGGGTCGCGTGGAAATAAGGCTCTCGGAGGATGGGGAACCGGGAGCAGCCGGTGGCGCCATCTTGTCTGGGCCGTCTCCGGTTCACTGTGTTTCGATCGTTGTCAGCGATACGGGAATTGGCATTAGCAAGGAGTTTTTGCCCTTTGTGTTCGATCGCTTCCGCCAAGCTGACAGCACTTCTACGCGCAATTACGGCGGGCTGGGACTGGGATTGGCGATCGTCCGCCATCTCGTGGAACTCCACGGCGGCAGTGTCTGGGCCGAAAGTCCCGGGGAAGGACTCGGATCGACTTTCGGAGTGCGATTGCCAATAACAACAGCCAACAGCTAACGGTTAAATGTTGTGATTGGTTACTGGTTATTCGTGATTTTATTGATACCAGGACTCTGCTCTTGAGGGTAAGATTCATTGGTAAAATAGTAATGGCTGTGCGGTTCGTTTTTAGGACTTACTCCATTCACCACTAAGCCCAGAACGTGCTGGCTTGATTTCTTCAATAGCTCCTTCGCAAAAGCCACAGTACCAGAATTAAGAACTCCAGGCCGCACAACCAATAAAATCCCATCTGCTTTATTCCCGAGAATCAGAGCATCAGCAGCAACATTCAGAGAAGGAGCATCAATAATTACTGCATCATAAGTAGCCGAAAATTGCTTAATCAATAAAGTGATCCGCTGTGAATCCAACAGAGCCATTGGATTAGGCGGAATCACCCCGCAAGTGATCACATCTAAATTATCCATAACTTGGGCGATCGCATCCCCAAACCCAGCTTGTCCGACTATCACATTGCTCAAGCCTACTTGATTGGGAAGTTCCCAAATCCGATGTTGAACAGGACAGTGCATATCCGCATCTACCAGCAAAACCTTCCGTCCTAATTGAGCTATAGCTACAGCCAAATTAGCGGATACAGTAGACTTGCCTTCTTGCGGTAGAGAACTACTGACAACAATCACTTTCAGCTCTTTATCCGAACTCAGGAACCTCAGATTTGCCTGAAGCATTCGGTAAGCAGCACTGCTCGAAGTATGAGGACTATCTCTAACAACAATCTGTCGGGGAGATAGCTCTAAATCCTGCGCAGCAGACTTAAGCGGCCAGGAATTGCGCCGAGGATTTTTTTGAGGCTTTCTATGAAAAGGAATCACCCCCAACAAAGTAAACCCAAATAATTCCCTCGCCTCTTCAATAGTTTTCACAGACTTATCTTGAGACTCTAAAAGCAGCGCCGCAGCTATAGCAAGCAGAGTTCCCAACAAGGTGCCCGATACCAGCAATAAAGACTTGCGAGAACGCACTGGTTCCTCCGGAACACTCGGCTTTTGGATAATCCGAGCATTCCCCACTTGCTGATTTTCAGTAATCCGAATTTGCTGGAGTTTTTTCTGCAATTCTTCATAATCAGCTTCGGCTTCTTGGAGTTTTCTTTCTAGTTCCCGCTTTTCCTTCTCTAGTTTAGGCAAAAGTTTTACCCGCTGCTTGTAGCCAGCTAGAG
This sequence comes from Microcoleus sp. C2D2, assembly GCF_036702495.1. NCBI lineage: Bacteria > Bacillati > Cyanobacteriota > Cyanophyceae > Oscillatoriales > Microcoleaceae > Microcoleus > Microcoleus sp. C2D2. Next base: position 13,483 of record NZ_JAUBTO010000068.1, read on the forward strand.
CATTTGAGAGAATAGTAACTCGCTCAGCCAAACCCTGGCGTTCTACATCTACCTTGATAAATTCTTCGATCAGTTTTGGTTTCACGTCTCCTATCTGTAAACTTTGATTTGGCAACGGCTGTTGCCCGCCTAAAACTTGTTGTATTTGTTGGTCTAGTAAAGCTTTTATGGTAGCTTTTTGCTTTTCTAACCTAGTTATCATAGGCGAAATATTCCGGAAGCGATTTTGCTCAATAGCTAACTGACGCTCTATTTGTTTGTACTCTTTCAGAGCTTCCTGCACAGTGCTAGATTGGCTGAGAGTGCTGGTGGTCAATGCTTCCTGGGGATTCATTTGTAATTGGTATTCAAATGCTTTGGACTTAGCACTGGCATTGAGCAAATCCGACTTAGCTTGGTCGATTTGACTTTCTAGTTGCGCCATAACTGCTACTGCTGATTTAGCTTCTTCTTCAAGATTTACAACTTTATTATCTTCTTTAAATTTCCTCAATTCTGCCGCTGCTTTCCGCATAGCTTGGTCGGAGTTAGGCAGTTTCTTTTCAATAAACTGTCGAACAGACACAGCGTCTAACCGATTCACTTTTTGATTGTTATCTATATAAAAGTTCATCAGGGTTGTTACGACATCTGCTGCTATTTTCGGGTTGGGGTCTTTGTAGGAAACAGTGAGGATATCTGCTCCCCGAATTGTAGCTACGGTCAGCTTTGTTAAAAGTGTTTTTGTTTTCATAGGATGATTTTTTTCGTCTTTTAACTGAAGCCTATTTATAGTTTTTTCGATAATTTCGACAGAACGAATCAGTTCTATCTCGGTAGTCAGAGGGTTACTTTGCTCCGCCGCAGGAGTCAACTGTCCGATTTCTTTGCCCAATTCTGTTAAAGCAGATCCAGGAGTTGTTTTCTTAAATAACAGCTTTCCTTCTGCTTCATAAACTGCTTTTTGCTTCAGCGTGCCGTAGGTGGTGAGTGCAACAACCGAGGCAAATACAGCTAAGGCTGGCAGCCACCTGCGCTTCAAAATCTGCCAGTATTCCTGAAATCCGATACCACTTTCAGTTGATTCCATCTGTTACTCCCGAAAAATGATTTTTTGTAAACTCTAACACCCTAGGGCGTGTTTTCAAACTCTAACCACAACAGAATGCAGGCATCGCAATCATGGCTGTATAATTTGCACGCAATTTCTGATATCGGGTAGCAATACGTCTCCTGTTCTTGAGTCGGTTGATAGCACATTCAACTATATTATTGCGTTGACGGTAGATTTCAGGGCTAAAAAGACCGCGACGTCGTTCATTTGAAAGTCGTGGGACGGTAAAACTGATACCTCGCCGTAGATAACTACGGATGCGACGAGGTGCGATCGCCTTTGTCTCCTACCACCTAGAACGAGGCAAGGGGGCGGACGCTATAATCGAGGCGGATATATCGAGCTCCGCGAGTACCGCCAATGATAAGCGCGTCTGGGGAATTGCCGCCAATCAATAAATTGAGCGATAGCGAATCCTTTGAATCAGGATGTATATTCATAACCGTCAGCCTTATGAATGGTTCTTAAATACTTGGGATGTACGTCAAAGCTTTTACCTCCTGTGGTTAACTTAAAACTTGGCTTGAATCGAATGGCAATTCGACCCGTGTAGTTTCCTGCATACTTCCCAGTAAGGACATGGGCATTTACCAAATCCCCAGTTTGGAATCCCATAAAAAACTTTTGAGCTGGAGCATGACGAATTGGGAAACCAAAGTTGTCAGTGCCGCAACGCTGTCTTCTGCCATGTCCTTTGGCTTTGACAATCAAGGGTTTAACCCCATTGAGCAGAAGTCGTTCTGGAGTAGACGCACCAACATTTGCTGCATCTGTCCAATGCTGCTTCTCAATCCCTCTAGTCTTGCGATTAAACTTTGTTCGACCACCAGAACCTACTTCTGGTGGCAAACCCGTAGATTGAAGCCTTCTGTACAACTCCCAACGAGTAGCGTTAACAGCAGCGGCCTCTTTGAGGGGTGCTTTCGCTTGAGCCATTACTCGCTTGAGAACTTCTGGCTTCTTTTTCAAAAACTCCTCGACAGGTTTGTTTCCCTTGGCTTGGTTGCAGGAATGGCAACTAAGACATAGGTTTTTGACTCTGTTAGAACCTCCCTTGCTCCGAGCAAGGATGTGTTCAATCTCGAAGGGGACATTTTCAACACCGCAATAAGCACATTTTCTATTCCATTTTTGAAGTAAATACTCTTTCACTTCAAAGCCAAATAGTTCACCCCTTTGGTACTCAACTCCACTAATTTCGGGGTTTTGTATTTGTTGCATGTCAAAACGTACTAATTCTTGAGAAACTGCGGTAACCGGGCAGACTTTTCTAATTCTCCTAACCCACGTTTCGATGTTGGCAATTCGACTCTCAAGGGAAGGTGGCAGCCATCCAGTTCTACGGGTTCTGTTTAAGAAACGAGGCTTACGGTAACGAGTTTTACGGTTTCGTCTGCCTCTTCTTAATGACCTACGAGATTCAAGAGAGTTTTTAATCTGCTGTCCTCTGTGTGAGACTTCTAATGCGTTAGTAACTCGCCCCGTCTCTTCTTGAACCACAGCAATACCCGTAACCTTGCTGCCAGGATCGATCTTGATTCGATGACTATGAGTAACTGAAGCTTCAAAAACCCTATCCTGCAACACGATAGTGAATGGATAGCGTCTGAATACCTTAGCTCTTCCTTTGTCTAATAGTTCTCTTGCCCGTGCCTGATGACATGGATCAAGAGGTTTCAATTTTTTGTCTAATACGAAAACGCGCATTACTGCTGCCTCTCATTACTGGTTAAGTTTGCCTCGCTAATGTTATAAGAGCTTTTTAAGCCTGAAGCACTGGTTTTTCCTATAGCCTGTTTAACTTCAGACGACAGAGCCTAAAACTGGCACGCATTAAGCGGGTGTCATGACTCAAATAACGGAGTTCCTATTAGAAACTAAAGCTGGTCAACAAGGCTTACAGTTTCCTGCAAGCCTACACTGTACCGAAGGTCAGTGTAGGTAGTTGACTGTTGCGTACTTAAGTCTCCAAGGGTTCCTCAAGACTCCCTGCCGGAGCTCGCCTATTTTCTAGGATACAACGAGGCAAGAAAACACGCCCTAGGATTTTAAACACATTATTGATGAGAGCGCTTATATGATATAAGTCAAGCACTGTCATGGTTTTAGCACATATGTTGTTTGCCACCCCCCTAACGAAACATATTTTGATTAAGCATAAGTAAATAATTATAAAGTTATGAGCGATCGAACCCGTAGGGTCTGATAAACTCAGGAATAAGCTGGAATCTAAAAATTTAATAAACCACATAAATCTCAAAAAGGAAATTAAGAGATGGGACATATTCTTGATAATTTTTATCTAAGCAAAATAATATCACTTGAGTGATGCCCGATAAAAAGGCTGATTAATTTCAGCGGGTAGGGTGGTAGAAAAAAATACCTCAGCATGAGGTACTAGATCTAGTTGCGGTAAACTTGTTGTCTAGCACAGGGTGTCATGAATAAGAACATAAAAAAACTCAGTAAAGTGTTGGTGCGATTAAGAACCCGTCATTTTTTGATAATAGATACAATTTGTTTTGCGATCGCACCGTTATTGGCCCTGCAAATTCGTTTAGATGGCATATTGAATCTGGCTCCCTACTTACAGAGTCTGGCTGTAATTACAGTATTATTTGTAGCAGTCAAACTTCTAGTATTTTATGCCGGTGGCTTATACAAGCGTTACTGGCAGTATGCCGGTCTGGAAGAAATGGCACAAATAGCGATGCTGATAGGTATATCCCTAGGAGTAGAAACTATCTGGTTCCAAAAACTCTACCACCTAAATAATTCGCCGATCGCAAATCTGCCACGATCGCTGCCGCTACTAGAGGCTATGATCAGCTTTTTGTTAGTTGGGGCGATTCGTTTCAGCATTCCAGCCCTCGAAAGATGGAACCAAAAACCGTGGAAAGTTCAGCAGGGCGATCGCATCCTGATAGTCGGTGCGGGCAGTGCAGGCACAACTCTGGTGCAAAGGATGGAGAGGAGCCCGGAGGTAGGACTCCATCCCATCGCTTTCATTGACGACGACCCCAAAAAATTCAGGAAGCAGATTCGCGGACTGACTGTAGTCGGCAATCGTGGTAGCATTCCCGAAGTAGTTCGATCGCTAAATATCGCCAAAGTCATAATTGCCATCCCCTCAGCTCCGGGAAAAGAGATTAGGGAAATCGTAGAAATTTGCCAGTCAATTGGAATTCCAACCAGCACCCTCCCCGGCCTCAATGAAATCATGAATGGTCGTGTAAGTTTAGGTAGCCTCAGAGAAGTAAAGATTGAGGACTTGCTCCGCCGCGAACCCATTCAAACCGATGTTGAGAAAGTCTTGGGATTGATTGGAGGCAAGAAAGTTCTAATTACTGGTGCGGGTGGCTCCATCGGCAGCGAACTTTGCCGGCAAATATTAAAGTGCGCTCCCGCAGAAATTATCATCGTCGGACACGGAGAAAATTCTGTATTCAATATTCAACAAGAACTAGGAAAAATCCTGTCAGAAATCAAAAAAAAGAGCAAAACCCAAACAGATATTACTCGCGTGACAGCCTTGATGGCCGATATTCGCTTTCGCGATCGGTTAGAGTACGTTTTTGTAACAATGAGACCAGACATCATTTTTCATGCGGCGGCTCACAAACACGTACCCATGATGGAATTAAACCCGCCGGAAGCGATTACTAACAATGTGCGGGGGACGAAAAATCTGCTGGATATGGCATTGAAATACAATGTGGAACAATTTGTGATGATTTCCACCGACAAAGCGGTGAATCCAACTAGCATTATGGGAGCTAGCAAAAGAGCTGCCGAAATGCTGGTGCTGCAAGCAGCCAAAAAAAGCAAAAACCCGTTTGTAGTGGTTCGCTTCGGTAATGTTCTTGGCAGCCGCGGTAGCGTCGTACCTACTTTTAAACGACAAATTGCTGAGGGCGGGCCGATTACAATTACCCATCCAGATATCACTCGCTATTTCATGACAATTCCTGAAGCAGTTCAACTGGTTTTGCAGGCGGCAGTCATCGGCAGTGGCGGGGAAGTATTCATGCTTGAGATGGGGGAACCAGTCAGAATTTGTGATTTAGCAAAGGATTTGATTCGGCTCTCAGGATATGAAGTGGGCAAAGACATAGAAATCGAGTTCACAGGGCTGCGGCCGGGAGAAAAATTGTTTGAAGAGCTGTTTATTCCGGGCGAGAAATACAACCGCACTCAACACGAAAAAATTCTCAGTCTTGGCAATGCCAGCCGCCTAGTGAAAGAAAATATTGACGAGGAAGTAGAAGCCCTTTGTCAAGCAGGCGATCGTAATGATGCCAATTTAATTGTCTCACTGCTACAGCAGTTAGTACCTGAATACATACCAGGATATTCAACAGCCAATTTGCACGCAAATACAGCCAAAGAAACAACCGATACGGCAAAGATTAGCAGTGCAGCATCTGTTCAGTTAGAGAAAGATTTGCGGGTGGCTCTTGCCAATGACGAGTTTCGGGTTTACTATCAGCCGATCGTCTGTCTGCAAACCGATCGAATTAGTGGTTTTGAAGCGCTGTTGCGCTGGCAGCACCCAAATCAAGGTTTGCTTTTGCCAGACGAATTCCTACCAGATGCAGAAGAAACGGGCTTGATTGTTCCTATTGGCGAGTGGGTGCTGCGACAAGCTTGCAGCCAAATGCGGATTTGGCAGTCGCAATTTCGTCTTGAGTCTCCTTTAACAGTCAGCGTGAATCTGACTAGAAAACAGTTTTTCCACGCTGACTTAATCGAGACGATTCCCAAAATATTGAAGGAAACAAATCTCGATGCTTCGAGTTTGAGGTTAGAAATTCCTGAATATGTTGTGACGGAAAATTCTGAGTTGGCTGGGTCGGTTTTTCTCAAAATTAAAACTTTAGGGTTGCAAGTACAAATAGACCGCTGCGGTGTTAGCGATGTATCATTAACTCACCTTTACCAATTGACGCGGCTTAAGTATGGGAGATTCGACTGTTTGAAGCTAGATAGTTCTCTAGTCAGCGGGCTGGATGCTAGCAACCAGAACTTAGAAAATATTCGGAAAATTAGGGCGATAAGTGAGGAGTTAGGTATGGGTATGATTGCAACAGGAGTGGAAACGAGCTGGCAAATAGCTGAGCTCAAAGCTTTGAAATGCCTCTACGGACAGGGAGACTTTTTCTCTAAGCCTGTAGAAGGCTCTCAGGTAGGAAAATTAATGGGGGATGTGGCTGTTAATAGTTAAGGGGTGCATTACAAGATTCTGTTGTGCTTGTAACTGAACCTATGCTAGTAGCATATTACCTGTCAAAATTAACCTAACTCGGCTCTATCTCTCATGAAAAATTGGCGATATCAGAAAGGGCTAGATTTATGGCAAAAGTTTACAAGTGGCTCTACAAATCGACAAATTTTTGGTGCGGCTGTTACGGTTGGTATAGGAACCGGATTCGTGAAAGTGGCATCTGTCAGCAAAGAATTAGTGGTTGCTTGGAAATTTGGTACAGCGGATGATCTGGATGCGTTTTTAATCGCGTTGGTGGTTCCTTCTTTGATTACCAATGTTATAGCTGCCTCTTTTAACGCAGCTCTCATACCTACTTACATTCGGGTAAGAGAACAGTCAGGTATAAAAGCAGCTCAAAAACTTTTTTCTGGAGCCATAGCCTGGAGTCTGGGACTGTTAGGAATCACAACGGTATTAATGCTGGCTACTGCACCACTGTATATGCCAAAGCTGGCGGCAGGCTTCAGTGCTGAAAAATTAGAGCTGACTTACAAGCTGCTGTGCGCGATCGCTCCGATTATCCTGCTGACTGGTACGAGCACTATCTGGGGTGCTGTTTTGAATGCAGGAGAGCAGTTCGCTTTAGTGGCTGTTACTCCAATTATTACTCCAATTATTACGATGCTATTTCTTTTCGGGATTAATTCTTGGGGTGTCTTTAGCCTGGCATCTGGGCTAGTCTGCGGTCAACTGCTGGAAATGAGTGTGGTGGGAATTGTACTGCAGCGACAGGGTATTTCATTGCTGCCAAAATGGTATGGATTCGATCCTGAGCTCAGTGAGGTAGCTGGTCAGTACGCCCCGATGATTGCAGCCGCATTTTTAATGTGTAGTACTGCTTTAGTGGATCAATCGATGGCAACATTGTTACCTTCTGGAAGTGTCTCCTCATTGAACTACGGGAATCGCATCATTGCCTTGCCAATTACCATCGGCAGTACGGCATTGAGTACGGCTGTAATTCCCTATTTTTCCAAAATGGTTGCCCGTGAGGATTGGACAAGTGTACGTCATACGCTTAAGCGTTACATGATGATAATTTTGGCTGCTACTATACCGCTAACTGGGTTAATAATCTTGTTGTCTGAGCCGATCGTCCAAGTGCTCTTACAAAGGGGTTCATTTACGGCTAACGATGCTCATTTAGTAGCCAAAATTCAAGCTGCTTACGCCTTACAGATACCTTTTTATATCGGCAGCATTTTGGTGGTACGTTTAATTTCAGCTATGCGAAATAATCAAATACTGATGTGGGGGTCTGGCGGTAACTTAATCGTCAATATTGGTTTAAACTATTTGTTTATGCAATGGTTGGGAGTGCCGGGTATTGCTTTGTCAACCAGTGGCGTTTATTTGTTTTCTTTTTCATTTTTGTTATTTGTAGCCCTTAAGAAGCTAAAAAAATGGGAGAAAGCCACCCACATATAAGAGGAGAAAAAATCCAAATGCGTTGTACGTTGATCGTTGCTTCACTTACTTGTGGTGGTGCAGAGCGGGTAATATCTACTATGGCGAATTATTGGTCGTCAAAGGGGTGGGAAATTAACCTGTTAACCTTGGATGATGGTAAAGTTCCCCCATTTTATGACCTTGACTCCCAAATTTGTCATACTCCTTTAGGTATAGTAATCAATTCTAGTAATCCGAGCGCGGCAATCTGGAATAATTTAAAGCGGATTCAAAAATTGCGCTCTGCCATCATTAACACTAAACCTAATGTCGTGATTAGCTTCATGATCACAACGAATGTAATCGTTTTATTGGCAACCCGATGGTTGAAAGTACCAGTCGTAGTGTCAGAGCGTAATGATCCGGCAAGGTCTTCCATAGGTAGGATTTGGAAACAACTACGCCAATGGACTTACCCATTGGCCGATCGCATTGTTGTTCAAACTAAAAGGGCAGGGGATTATTTTTCATCTAAGTTACAAAAGCGTATTTGTGTAATCCCTAACCCAGTATTATTACCTCCATATGAAACAGAACTATCTGACAAGCTGTTGGGTGAGCGATCGCTTATTGCGATGGGCCGTCTTGTTCCCCAAAAAGGCTTCGATCTGTTGCTGGAAGCGCTGGCAAAGCTGAAAGACCGTTATCCCGAATGGACATTGACCATTGTAGGAGAAGGAGAGTTACGCCCACAATTAGAATCTTGGCGTAACGAACTAGGATTGGACGATCGCGTTCATCTCCTTGGACGAGTAACAAACCCCCATAAATTTCTCAAACAGGGAGATATTTTCATTATGTCTTCGCGCTTTGAGGGTTTTCCCAATGCCTTGTGTGAAGCGATGGCTTGCGGGCTACCAGTCATTTCCACAGATTGTCCTAACGGGCCAAGAGAGATTATCCGCGATGGTGTAGATGGTATCTTAGTCCCGAATGAAGATGTGTCAGCATTAGCCGCTGCAATGGAGCGCTTAATGTCCGATGAAAAAGAACGCCAATGTTTAGCCGATCGTGCTAAGGAGGTAACAGAAAGGTTCGGTTTAGAAAAAGTGATGGTTATCTGGGAATCATTAATTAATGAAGTAATTAAGGAGTCATAGAAATGTTCACAGAAAATAGCAAGCCAGTACAAAATAATCAAAAATACCAATATGTATTTACAGTTTTCACTCCTACTTATAACCGTCGCCATACTCTCCATCGCGTTTACGAGAGCCTGAAAGCACAAACTTACCGTGATTTCGAGTGGTTAATAGTCGATGATGGGTCCACTGACAATACCTGTGAATTAGTCGAGCAATGGCAGCAGGAAAACCTATTTCCGATTCGCTATATCTATCAAGAAAATGCACACCTACATATTGCTTTTAATCGAGGTGTAGGAGAAGCTCAGGGAAAATTATTCATCAAGCTTGACTCGGATGATTCCTGTGAACCGCAAGCATTAGATCGTTTTAAATACCATTGGGACGCAATTCCACTAGACCAAAAAGAAAAGTTTTCCGCTGTAACCTGTTTGTGTAAAGATCGAGATGGTAAAATCATTGGTAGCCTTTTCCCATTTAATCCCACAGATTCTGATTCTCTAGAAATTCGTTATCGCTTTAAGGTCAAAGGAGAAAAATGGGGCTTCCACCGTACTGATGTACTCAGGCAGTTTCCCCACCATGTTGAAGAAATAATCGGATTTTATATTCCCGAATCCGTGCTATGGAATAAGATTGCCAAAAAGTATAAAACTAGGTATGTTAATGAGGCTTTAAGAACGTATTGGACAGACCAGCCTTCAATCATGCGGAATTCTCAACACCCAAAAAAAAGAGCTGTTGGGGGGGAAATCTACTATTCAAATGTTTTAAATGAAGAGACGGAATGGTTTCGCTTCGCTCCGTTGATTTTTTTGCGATCCGGTGTCCTGTACAGTCGATACTCTTTGCATCTAGGTACTAAAATTAGCCAACAAATCGTTAATATCAAGACACCAATTGGTAAAATTTTATGGCTAATAGCATTACCTGTGGGATACTTAGTTTACCTCAAAGATAATTATGCAAATAAAAATGTTTAGACTATTTGGGAGATTTAAGTACATAAAGGAACAGTTTTATAAGGCGACTATAGTTGCTTTGTGTACAACTCTTGTGTACATGGGGTGTGTAGCTACACACGTAAATACACAAGCCCAAAAACTGCCTAAAAAATTAATCGAATATGGCTGGGATGTGCCTACACCTGTTTTTGTCAAGCAAAACATCGAACAAATGGAAAAACGACCATTTGATGGCATTGTGATTAGACTTAAAGGAGGTAAAAAAGTCTTCCTACACCAGCCTTACAATCCCAAAGAATTCAATCTAGATTTACAAAGCTTGAAATCAACTAATTTTACAAAATTTACGGATAATTTTGTGCTGATGTGGGCGACGCCAGAGGAAGGATGGGATTGGTTTAGCGACAGCGACTGGCAAGCATCCGAGCAAAATATTCGTCTCTTCGCACGAATAGCGCGATCGGCAGGTTTTGAAGGTATTGCTTTCGATCCAGAGTCCTACGGTGTCGATCCTTGGATTTATGCTAAACTGCCTGGTGCAAAAGATAAATCCTTTGAAGAATACTGGCAGCAAGTACGAAAAAGAGGTGCCCAATTCATGCAGGCAATTCAAGAAGAAATGCCAGGTGTTAAGGTTCTTTCCTTGTTTCAATTGAGTAATTTAGAGGAGTTTTTGGATGAACGAAATCTGCAAAAGCGGATGCATGAGATGTCTGCGGGAAGTTCTGGTCTTTTGGCCGCATTCCTCAACGGAATGTTAGATGTTGCCGAACCTAATATAACCATCGTTGATGGCAACGAGAATTCTTACTACTATGCAGGGAAACAGCAATTTTTTGAGGCCTACAAGTTAATTAAAGAAAAATTACTGACTTTTGTTGATGAAAAAAACCGTCAAAAATATGCAAAGCAAGTGCAGGTAGGACAGGCTCTCTACATAGACCATTTATTCGATCTAGGCAAACCACAAGAATCTAGAGTTAGCCATTATCTTAACTCCCAGCAGAGACAACAATGGCTCGAACATAACACTTACTATGGACTTTCTAGCTCAGATGAATACGTCTGGTGTTACAGCGAAGAAATGGACTGGTGGAAAAATAATGTTCCAAGTGGAGTTGAGGAAGCGATTCGATCGGCGCTGCAAAAGAGCAAAACAGGAAAACCTTTAGGGTTCAACATTGAAGGAACCATCCAAGGGGCAAAAATGTTACAAATGAATAAAAAAATAATCCGGTAGTGCCAATTCAAAAGTGAAGTGTAACAGAAGCTAAACTGAGATAATATTTCCCTTCCTGCTTAAGCCCCCCTGCCTAGCATCTTTGATTTTTGAAATTAATTACAGGTGGATGATTATAAACAGTTATACTCAGCAATAATCCAATTACTTAAAAGGCGGAATTTGCAGATGGCAATAAGAAGAGTCAACGAAATCGATTTTTTGCGATTTTTTGCAGCTGTGATGGTAATGCTTCATCACTATTCATTCAGAGGTTATGCAGCCGACGGCATGTCAACAATGCCTTACCCGTTACTAGCACCAGTAGCAAAGTATGGTTATCTAGGCGTTCAACTCTTCTTTTTGATTAGCGGATTCGTAATATTAATGACCGCTTCCACCGGCAGTCTAAAAAAGTTCATTGTCTCAAGATTTGCTCGGCTTTATCCAGCCTTTTGGGTGTGTTGCACAGTTACTTTCGTAACTATTACGACAATCGGCGGTAAATATTACTCAGCATCCATTGGTCAGTATTTTATTAACATGACGATGCTGAGTGGATTCATTGGCGTACCGTCAATAGATGGAGCTTACTGGTCAATTTTTACTGAATTGAAATTTTACGCTTTAATTGCCTTATTACTCATTTTTAGAAAAATCAACCAGGCTCAGTTGTTTCTTGTTTTGTGGCTAATTGCGACAATTGCTCTTAATGTACTCAAAATCGGTAAACTGGGATCTCTACTGAGCATAATTCTTATAGTCGATGATTCACCATATTTTATCGCTGGTGCTATGTCATTTTTGGTGTGGTCACGAGGTATATCATTAACTAGAATCAGTGTAATTTTTATAGCATGGCTGTTAGCGATAAGTTATTCCTTAGATGACATTCCAAGCAGGGAAACCCATTACAACACAGAATTTAACAGCTATGTGGTAATTGGGATGATTTCCACTTTCTTCGCAATAATGTTATTGGTATCAATACGACGAACTGGCTTTTTGGGAAAAAGGCAGTGGGTAACAATCGGGGCATTAACATACCCACTCTATCTTCTTCATCAGAGAATTGGATTTATGATATTTAATCTTGCATACCCAGCGATTAATCCACATATTTTGTTATGGGGTACAGTATTTCTCATGCTTGCAGCAGCATACCTTGTCAATGTATTAATCGAGCAAAAATACTCAGTTCGTTTAAAGAATTTATTGACTCACCTAATCGAATTAATTGAGCAAATATACTCAAATTATAGGAGGAATTTATTAACTTACCTTAAGCGAAAGAGAGATAAACAGTAGGTAACTTTCTGCATTTGGTGAGAATAGCAGAGAGGTGTAGTCTTAGGCTAAAGACAGAGGCAAATAAAACGCAGTTTCACATAGATTTGGGATGAGATATTGCCTCAACCCTAGAAAACTGACTTATTACGAATGATTAAATCTATAAATTTTGACTTTGGGTTTATAATCAGGAAATAATCAGCACACCAGCAGTAGCAATACGCATTAATTTGTAGGAGCAAGGCTATGAAAAAAAAAGTTATATTTCTGATTCGCGATCTTAACTATGGAGGCGCTCAAAGACAATTAGTTACTTTAGTAAAAGCACTTCATCAAGAAATACCAGGTGTTATGGACTTTCTACCTCAGATGAATACGCCTGATGTTATAATAAAATAAGCAAAACACGGCTTTCCCGCCATCGTGGGGCAAAACGTATATGTTGTTACAAAATATTGAGCAGTGGATTACGTCGTTAATGAAAAGTTATCGGTTTATTATCAAAACCATCCCCGCGACTAACCCACCCTACAAAATATAAGATTTTATGATCACCCCAGATACGGGAGAGCCGATTTTATGATCACCATAAGTACGGGAGAGCCTACATGCTAGAGGAAAAAAATAACTATTGGCATTTATTAAGATGCCCAAAAACAAGGTTACCTTTAAAGCAAATAGATCCGAAAAATTTAGTAACGGATTCAATTGAATCAAATCAACAATTCAGATATAGGTTTATTAAAACTATACCAGTTTTAGTGGATTTCGAGTCTTCAATACTAGACGAAAAGGAAACATTTGATACTTCGGCAGAAAGACTGATCGATTCTCCTTTTCGAAAGGGTATACCCGATATTCTAAAGAAGCTAGTATCACCGCCTGAAGTAACAACAGCTAATAATGTCAGAGAGCTAATATCACTATTGAAAAGTCAAGAGGAAAAACCAAGAGTATTATTTGTAGGAGGGGGCAGTATTGGACAAGGAATGCTACCATTCTACGATGATAAAGATATTAAAGTCTTAGGGTTTGATATTTTTTTCTCTCCATTCATTCAGTTCATTGCAGATGCACATCTAATTCCGTTAGCTGATGAATCTGTTGATTGTGTTATCGTTCAAGCCGTATTAGAACATGTTTTAGAACCTAATAAGGTAGTTTCTGAAATCTACAGAGTATTAAAGTCTAATGGGTTAGTTTATGCCGAAACTCCATTTCTGCAACAAGTACATGAAGGAGCTTATGATTTTACAAGGTTTACAGAAAGCGGGCATCGTTATATCTTCAAGCACTTTGAGTTAATAAAATCAGGAAATACTGCGGGTGCCGGAACTCAGTTACTTTGGACAATCGACTATTTCAGTAGAAGTTTATTTCGTTCAAAAGTAGTAGGTAAGATTTTAAAGTTAATATTTTTCTGGGTAAGATACTTGGACATAATTATACCGGAAAATTACTCGATAGATACGGCTAGTGGGTTTTTCTTTATGGGTAAAAAATCTCACAAAACCATTACACCTCAAGAAATAGTGAAACACTACAAAGGATTACAAAAATGAAGAAAAAAATTGTATTTCTTATTTATGATCTGAATTATGGCGGAGCACAAAGACAATTAGTGACACTAGCAAAAGCTCTCGATAAACAATGCTTTGATGTCAGCGTCTTCTACCATTACTCTAATGCTCCTTTAGAGAAAGACTTGAAAGATGAAAATATTACAACAATCTGTCTAGAAAAAAGCGGACGTTGGGATTTATTCGGTTTCTTTTGGCGTCTTGTTAAGCAACTTAAACGCATAGAGCCTGATATCTTGCATGGATATCTTGGTGATGCGAATTTGCTCACTATCTGCTTAAAGCCTTTTTTCCCCTCAACCCGGATTATTTGGGGAATAAGGGGCTCCAATACGCCTTCTGGTCGTTATGGTTTGCTAGGCAATCTCATCTCCCAGTTAGAGAGACTTTTATCCTCCTTTGCCGATCTGATTATTGTCAATTCCCATGTTGGTAAAGCGGATTGCGTCAATCAGGGATATTCTCCTAACAAAATGGTGGTAATTTCCAACGGTATTGACACCGAACGTTTTCAGCCTGACTCGGAAGCAGGTGCAAAAGTGCGATCGGAATGGGGAATTTCCGAAAATACAATTTTAATTGGTTTGGTGGGGCGACTCTCCCCGATGAAAGACCATCATACCTTTCTCAAGGCAGCGACACTACTATCCAAAGAAAGGGAAGACGTGCGTTTTGTCTGTGTTGGGGTCGGAGAGGAAAACTATGCCAAAGAATTGTATCAGTTGACCGACGCTCAGGGCATTGCTGAAAAAATTATCTGGGCAGGTGGACGCTCAGATATGCCTGCGGTATTTAATGCTCTTAATATCGCTTGTTCTTCTTCTTCTGACGGCGAAGGATTTCCGAATGTGGTTGGAGAGGCAATGGCTTGTGGCGTGCCTTGCGTGGTGACAGATGTAGGAGACTCAGCTTGGATTGTCGGCGATAAAGGCGTAGTCGTACCACTTAAAAATCCCGAAGCATTGAAGACTGGTATCAACGAGTTGATAGAAAAAGCTAATCTTGATAATTACAATCGACAGGAGATTCGACAGGTAATAGTTGAACAATTCTCAGTACGGGAATTAGTTCTCAAAACAAAAGCTGCTCTGCTGGGCGAATTTTATGTCTAAAGATAGCAATCAAAAACCAAAGTTTTGGTTTTATTATCAAGCTACTTTAGCAATAGGGTCGGTTTTGGTGTTCTTTACGTTTATTGATGTCTATTTTTTCGGGATCGGAAAACTACCTGCCCCTGTTGTGTCAATCAGTCTCTTTATAGGAGCAGGATTCCTACTATTGGTTTTTACCCGGTTTGCCCTCCTCAAGTATATCCCATCTGAGTTAATTATTTGGTGTGCAGGATATCTGGCAATTTCATTGTTTTCCTTTCTGGTGGCTGTAATTTTTTATGCGGAATATCCATTTGTTGACGAAGCATTTCCCGAAGTAAGAATTCGGATTTTGTCAGAAGCTTTTTTAATAATAATGTACTTAATTTTTGCCAAAAATCCGAAAATTCAAAATTTGACTAGAGTAGCCATGTGTCTAGCCGTATTACTGGCGGTATTCAATAACATCCGCGAGGTTAGCGAGCCTTTAGCATTTCAAGGATTAAATGGTTCAGGGCGGGCGGCTGGATATTACATAAATCCTAACCGCACAGGTCGTGCGTTAATTCTAGGAATGATTTTTGGAATGGGTGTACTACCAAAAAAATTACGCATACCTTTTGCGTTATTAGTCTTTTTTGGCATTTTCTTAACATTTTCAAGAGCAGCTATTTTGGGGTGGTTTATGGTGATGCCTATTTTTATACAATCAGGCGTGATTCCTCGCAAACAGTTTTTATTCTGGGTTGTAGGAATAGTAACTATGATTTCGGTGTTTGGTCCCGTTTTAAGTAACATAGATCTGAATGAATTGCAACGAGCGGGTTTAATCAATGTAGGTATTGAAAATATAACTGGCCGATTAGAATGGTTTCAAAACCCGCTCGCTAATAAAGAAGATTCGGGTGACTCGCGTGTGGAAGTGGTTATAACAGCTTGGAATATGTTTGTAGAACATCCTATTTTGGGAAACGGAATTGCCTCAACTAACAACTTAAATAATTGGGGGATATCTACGCATAATATGTACTTGTTATTTGTGGCAGAACATGGAATTTTTGGAATTTTTATCTTGCCTCTCTTTGTTTATGCGGTAACATGGCATTCCCGTGGGGAAAGCAAACATATCGCCTTGGCTTTTAGTAGTTTTATTCTTATCGCTGGGCTGTTTACTCATAACATAGTAGAAGAACGCTTTATACTGATATGTTTTGCGTTAATGGCAGCCATGAACGTTACAAGTAGGCTCGAACAAAAATCTAAGAATGTAATCTTTGAGAACAGTATTATAGAGTGAAATAGTCTAAAGGAGAACCAACAATGAAAGAATCTACGCTATTGAAAGGGAGAATACTAAGAATTGCAAGTTATGCAACACTTATAGTCTTAGCAATCTTCTATGGCATGGCAGCCCATAAATTCCAGTTACCCCCGTCTGGCTTTGTGAGTGCTGCTTTCAAACACATCGGAGTTCGTACACCAAAGGAATACCTCGAAACACCAAAGGAATACCTTGAAACGGATGTGACCCAACTCATCTCAATCAGGCAACAGCAGGATGTCTCCCGTCTAAGAAGAGAGTTAATCGCTGTCCTTTGGGGGAATCCTGGAATTCCATTATCGCTTCCTTCGGCGGTTGATGAAGGTTTTACGGATACCCGCTACAAAGACATCTCTTCTCTGAGTGAGATTGACAAACTGAGTATTGTGATGGAGTTTGGTATTGAGTCTTACGTCTATCATTTCATCCCAAAAACTCCCAACAACAAAGTTGTTCTATACCATCAAGGGCATGACGGGGATTTCTACGAAAGTAAAGTGCAGATTAGACGATTCCTTGATAGTGGATACTCTGTAGCCGCATTTTCTATGCCCTTATTGGGCTTTAACAATCAGCCAACAGTTCAATTACCGCGACAGGGCAAATTGAAGCTGACAAGCCATGACCATATGAAGTTTTTATTACCTAAAAACGGTCATCCAGTCAAGTATTTTGTCGAACCGGTGGCGATCGTATTGAATTACCTCGAAAAGAACTTTGACTATTCGTCTGTGTCGATGGTGGGAATAAGCGGGGGTGGATGGACGACAACACTCGCTGCCGCAATTGACACCAGGATCGAAAAGAGCTTTCCCGTAGCAGGCTCGTATCCCATATACCTGCGATCGAATTCACAGAGAGATTGGGGCGACTACGAACAAACAGTGCCAGAAATATATAGGACAGTGAACGATCTTGAACTCTATATACTTGGCTCTTATGGGCTTCATAGAAAACAATTACAAGTAATAAACCAATATGACTCTTGTTGTTTCGCAGGAACCAAGTGGGAAACGTATAAAGATATAATAAGAGAACGAGTTCATGAATTAGGAACGGGCGAATTTGAACTCTTCTTAGATGCTACTCATAGGGAACACCTTATTTCTGAGGCTGCCATGAGTCGGATACTGGATGAACTAGCAAGTAACAGTAGGTGAACAATTGCATTAATGGCAGCGATGAATGTGACAAGTCGGCTAGAGCAAAAATCTAAACAAGGAGATCGATGATGAGAATTGTTTATGCGATCGTTGGACTGACTACTGGAGGAGCAGAAATAATGCTCTACCGTATCCTGTCTAAGATAAATCGAGATCTTTTTAGCCCCTATGTGGTGTGTTTGATGGATCGTGGGACGTTGGCCGATCGCATTGAAGCCTTGGGTATACCTGTTTATACCTTGGGGATAAAAACAGCAGGAGTACCCACACCAAATGTAATTTGGAAACTGGTTAACATCATCCGTGAAATTAAACCAGATTTGATTCAAGGTTGGATGTATCATGGCAATTTAGCGGCC
The DNA here is from genome assembly GCF_036702495.1 of Microcoleus sp. C2D2. Lineage (NCBI taxonomy): Bacteria > Bacillati > Cyanobacteriota > Cyanophyceae > Oscillatoriales > Microcoleaceae > Microcoleus > Microcoleus sp. C2D2. Next base: position 31,364 of record NZ_JAUBTO010000068.1, read on the forward strand.
CAGTTTGCCAGTTTGTTTGTGGACCAACAAATACCTGTTTTTTGGACTATTCAAGGAACAGTTTATTCCTTGAATTTGGAAAAAAAAATGACAGCAGCTATTATTAAATTATCCGCCTATTTATCTCGGTTTACTACCAAGGTAATTCATGTTTCTCAGGTGGGAAAAATTCAGCACGAAGTCTTGGGCTATGACAAGAAGAATGGGTGTGTAATTTTCAATGCTGTCGATACGTCCCTATTTGTACCGTCAGAGGCAGCTAGAGCAGATATCAGAGCAGAGTTAGGTTTGCCGGAAAATGCTTTTCTGATAGGATTGGTATGCCGTTATCATCCCATGAAAGATCATGCTAATTTTCTACAAGCTGCTGCACTCTTATTACAAGAATATCCAGATATACCCTTTGCGCTGGTGGGTACGGGAGTCGTGAAAGAAAATGAATCTTTGTATCAAACGATCGAACAATTAGGAATTTCCCATCGCACGCACCTACTGGGAGAGCGCAGCGATATGCCTCGCATCACAGCGGCTCTGGACATTGCCAGTTCTGCTTCTGCTTATGGTGAAGGATGCCCTTTAATTGTGGGAGAAGCGATGTCTTGCGGTGTACCGTGTACAGTGACGGATGTGGGAGATTCAGGGTTGATTGTCGGCAATACTGGATGGGTAGTACCTCCCAAAAATCCAGAAGCATTGGCTAAAGCTTGGCAAGAGTCGATCGAGCTTGGTGCAGAAGGTCGAGAAGCATTAGGAAAAGCAGCACGGACGAGAGTTATCGAATGCTTTTCGTTAGACTCGGTTGTCGCTAGCTATGAAAGATTGTATGAAAGTGCCATGACTCAAAGATAAATTACTGGTGTTTAACCATCTTCATTCAACTAGCCCGCGCACACTTTATTTTGTTGAAAGAGTTTTGCTAATGATTAGATCGTATCAAGACTACTTGACATATCTTGAGGCTGATAGGATAGCCTTGAAGCGGGATAAAACATTGAAGTCTTTACTGTTTGATGATATTTGGAAATTTCAACGGTTGATGCGTCAGCTTGAGTACCAAACGAATTGTCAGATAGGTAACCCCCTGAGAATACTAACTGCTTGGCGATATAAAATGCTTGGCAGACAACTAGGATTTTCAATTCCTATAAATGTTTGTGGACCGGGATTATCAATCGCTCATCAAGGTACTATAGTCGTACACCCCGATGCTAAAATCGGTGCGAATTGTCGATTGCATGTATGTGTCAATATTGGAGCGCAAGCAGGAAAATCTCATGCGATTCCTCAAATTGGGGAAAACTGCTATATTGGTCCGGGAGCCAAGATATTCGGGGCTGTTATCTTGGGAAATAATATGGCAATAGGAGCTAATGCTGTTGTTAATAAGAGTTTTCCTGAAGGAAATTGTACAATTGGTGGAGTACCAGGAAAAAAAATCTCTGATAAAACTTCAGAAGGTCTCTTAATTAAAGCTTTTCCATTAGAAAAAAGTGAGGTTTGAAATTCTTGCACGATTCAGTCAAAACGGTCTATTATCGCAATAGACTACATATAATGTTTAATCTATAAGGGTCGCTAGTCATGTATTACAATAAATAACAAGGAATTAAAACTAATGTGTGGCATTACTGGTTTTTGGAATCTATCTACGGACCTAAACGGTGAAGAAATACATAACATCGCGCAGCAAATGTCATACACCTTGCTACATCAATGTCCAGATAGCGACAGCATCTGGGTAGTTTAATAAAGCTCAGATTATGACCGTCTAAAGTATAATTATCTGAGACAAAAACTATTCCAATGAGTCATTTAGATGGACAACACCTTAACACTACGCTAACATGGAAGAATTGAGTTATCAAGTTTGATCTACTGAAAGTAGGAGAAATTGTGAATGAAAACCTTTGCTCTAAAGAAAGTGCTTCGGAAAATTCGATCGGTTAGCACATTCTGGATTGCTGAACCGACCTTGGAGCATCTAGAGGCTATTCGGACATATGAACTTGGCATTGTACTTGATATGCTGCCTCCAAGAGGTAGAGTTCTTGAGATCGGCGGGGGAACAGGATGGCAAGCGCGAGCCTTGGAAAATCGTGGCTATGATGTCAGCGCGATCGATATAGCTTCGAGCAATTATCGGGCGAACCGCGTATGGTCTGTAACTGAATATGATGGCAAAAATATCCCATTTGATGACAACACCTTTAGTATTATCTTCAGTTCCAATACGCTTGAGCACATTCCGTACATATCTGAGTTTCAGAAGGAGATTCATAGGGTTCTTAAACAAAATGGGGTTGCGATCCATGTGTTACCTTCAAGTAGCTGGCGCTTATGGACAAACATTACACATCTTCTGAAATGGTGGACTATACCAACACCTCATGGAGAATCTGCTAAAAATGCGCTAACGGAAATTTACTATTTCAGCCGTTGGTGGTGGGTTCGACTGTTTCGTGAGACCGGCTGGAAAATTGTAGCTCAGGATTCAAACAGATTGTTTTATACCGGATATTCAATCATGGATTCTCATTTAAACATTAGTATGCGAAATAAATTGAGTTTTGTCTTGGGAAGCTCATGCAATATCTTCGTTTTGAGTTCTTCTGATGAACCTGATTCACAGGTGTGAAGAGAACCGTTGTCTTGCACGATCACAGGAATTTCTCCGCTTTGAGCTAATCGATATTCAAAGCTTCTGGTTGATAGCCGAATATAAGAGAATTGTTACTTTATCAAGGCGAATAATACCAAATGTGTGGAATTACTGGTTTTTGGAATACATCTATAGAAGTTAGCGCTGACAAGTTGCAAGCGATCGCGCAGGAAATGTCAGACACCTTGCTACATAGAGGCCCAGATAGCGGCGGTATCTGGGTAGATGAAGCAGCGGGAATTGCCCTGGGACATCGGCGATTGGCAATTGTAGATTTGTCGCCAGAAGGACATCAACCGATGCTGTCTGCCAATGGACGCTACGCGATCGTCTTTAATGGCGAAATTTATAATTTTTTAGAATTACGGCAGGAACTAACCAAGTACGGTCACACTTTTCGCGGACATTCCGATACCGAAATCATGTTAGCTGGTTTTAGCCAGTGGGGAGTCAAGCAAGCGATCGAGCGCTTCAACGGAATGTTTGCCTTTGCCTTATGGGATCGTCAAGAGCGACTTTTGCATTTAGGGTGCGATCGCTTAGGCGAAAAACCCCTCTATTATGGCTGGATAGGTCAAACTTTTATATTTGGTTCTGAATTAAAAGCCCTCAAAGCCCATCCCAGTTTCCAAGCCGAAATTAACCGAGATGCTTTAACCCTATTTGTCCGCCATTGCTGCGTACCCGCCCCTTATTCAATCTACAAAGGCATCTATAAATTACCACCAGCAACACTCCTCACCTGGAACGGTACAGCTACTCATCCCACCCCAATTCCCTATTGGTCTGTCAAGGAAGCAGCCGAATTTGGCGTTGCTAACCCCTTCACCGGATCGGAACAGGAAGCAATAGACCAAATGGAGGCGCTACTGCTGGATGCGGTAGGACTGCGAATGATGGCAGACGTACCTTTAGGTGCTTTCCTCTCTGGGGGGATTGACTCCTCCACAGTGGTAGCGCTGATGCAGGCTCAAAGCAGCCAACCCGTGAAAACCTTTACTATCGGTTTTTATGAAGATGCCTACAACGAAGCACAGTATGCCAAAGCAGTAGCGCAACACCTCAAAACAGACCACACAGAACTTTATGTCACTCCAGCAGAAGCACTAGCAGTTATTCCCAAACTCCCTACTCTATATGATGAACCCTTCTCCGACCCCTCTCAAGTTCCTACTTTCCTGGTATCTCAGATGGCGAGAAGGCACGTCACAGTAAGTCTTTCTGGTGACGGCGGCGATGAATTGTTTGGGGGATACAACCGCTATGTCTGGGGTCGCAGCATTTGGCAGAAGGTTGGCTGGATGCCCAAAGCGCTAAGGCAGACTGCTGCTAATGCCTTGACCAGCCTATCGCCTCAAACTTGGGATCGGACTTTGGGTAATTTTAATGCCTTAGTGCCAGTCAATTTGAAGAAATCTATGTCTGGCTTCAAAGCACACAAACTGGCGGAGGTTTTGGCAGTTTCCGATCCGGAAGCTATGTATATGGGCTTAGTTTCCCACTGGAAAGATCCAGAAGCATTAGTCATCGGTGGATTTGAGCAGCCCACAAATTTAACCGATCGCCAACGCTGGGCAAAGGTACCCTCATTTACCGAAAGCATGATGTACCTAGACACAGTGACATATCTACCGGACGACATCCTGGTGAAATTAGATCGCGCCAGTATGGGTGTCAGCTTGGAAGGTCGGATACCGTTTTTAGATCACCGCGTAGTAGAATTGGCATGGCGCATACCATTATCGATGAAAATCCGTAACAATAAGGGTAAGTGGCTATTGCGTCAAATTTTAGATAAGTACGTACCTAACAACTTAATCGATCGGCCTAAAGCGGGATTTGGCATTCCAATTGATAGCTGGCTGCGTGGCCCTTTGCGGGATTGGGCAGAGGCGCTTCTTGATGAAAAGCGCTTGCAAAGAGAAGGGTTTTTTAATCCCGGGCCGATTCGCGAAAAGTGGGAAGAACATCTGGCGGGCGATCGCGATTGGCAATACTATTTATGGATTATATTGATGTTCCAAGCCTGGTTAGAGGTAAATTAAATGAAAATTCTGCATATTTGTGCGATCGGAGCCACGGCAAAAGTGCTTTTGAAACCTCAGATAGATTACTTACTATCCCGTAATCTATCAGTTGAAGTTGCCTGCTCTCCAGACTCGGATGTTGAGAAATTACAACAGCAGGGATACAGGATTCACCCTATTTCAATAGACCGGAAAATTTCACCATATCTTAACATTAAAAGTATCTATGCTCTGGTTAATTTAATCCGAAAAAATCAGTACGACCTCGTTCACGTACATACTCCCATTGCTGCGGTTTTGGGGCGGATAGCTGCTAAAATAGCTGGGGTAAAACGTATCGTTTACACTTCCCACGGTTTGCCTTTTCACGATCGCTCTTCTCCCAAAGAATATACTTTATACTCTAATGTTGAAAAATTTGCTGCATTATTAACCGATCGGATTTTGAGTCAGAATCATGAGGATATCGCTACAGCTAAGAAATTAGGTCTTTGTCCGCCAGAGAAAATCGCTTATCTCGGCAACGGCGTGGATATCGATCGCTTTAATCGCGATCGCCTCGACCCCGATCATCAAGCCCAATTAAGAAAATCTTTAGGTATCCCCGATACTGCCAACTTAATTATCGGTACAATTGGCCGTTTAACCCGCAAAAAAGGCAGCGGATACCTGATTGAAGCAACAGCCAAGTTAGTCTCGCAATTTCCGAACCTGCACGTTCTGATTATTGGTGGCGAACTCAGTACCGATCCGGAACCTTTTTACACGGAAATAACGGAACGAATTCGCACCCTTGGCATCCAAAATAATGTTACTTTGACAGGGATTCGTCAAGACATACCAGAAATTTTAGGACTGTTAGATATTTTCACACTGCCTACTTTCACCCATGAGGGATTACCTCGATCGATTGTGGAAGCAATGTCGATGGGTTTGCCAGTTGTTGCTACAGATATCCGAGGGTGTCGAGAAGCAGTTTTGCACGAAAAAACAGGCTTAATCGTCCCACCTCAAGATAGTCAAAAGTTAGCAGAAGCTTTGGGGAAATTGCTATCAAACTCGGAGATGCGAGCGGCCTACGGTCAAGCTAGTCGTCAGCGAGTTGAAGCTGAATATGATGAATCTTTTGTGTTTGAAAGACTGGAAAATTTCTATCGAGAACTGGGGGTGACGATCGTGTAAATTTTCAATTTTTTTCAGGCTAGGGCTTGGGTGATAGATAATCAACAATCAACAATTAACCAATGAGTAATATAGTGACAGGCGCGGCAGGTTTTATCGGTTCTAACTTAGTAGAAACTCTGTTAAAGCAAGGTGAGAAAGTCATCGGCATTGATGAAGTCAACGATTATTACGATCCCGAATTGAAGAGAAAAAATCTCGCTCATTTTGCCAAACATCCAAATTTTCAACTGATAGAGGACAATATTTTATCTTTGGATTGGCGATCGCTCTTAGCTAATACAGAAGTCATTTATCACCAAGCAGCGCAAGCAGGCGTCCGCGCTAGTTGGGGAGAAGGTTTCCGCCTCTACACCGAGCGCAACATCAATGCAACTCAGGTACTCTTAGAAGCAGCAAAAGATGCACCGCAACTGAAAAGATTTGTACTAGCTTCTTCTTCTTCGGTGTACGGCAATGCTGAAACTTTCCCTACCAGCGAAACAGCCTGCCCTCAACCAGTTTCTCCCTACGGAATTACTAAGTTAGCCACTGAACGTTTGTGTTCGCTTTATTATCACAATTTCGGCGTTCCGGCAACCATCTTGCGCTATTTCACCGTTTACGGGCCTCGCCAGCGTCCCGATATGGCATTCCACATATTTTTTAAGTCAATTTTGCGCGGCGAAGCGATTTCAATTTACGGAGACGGACAGCAAACCCGAGACTTCACGTTTATCAGCGATTGCATTGCTGCTAATTTAGCTGCTGCTAAAGTTCCAGAAGCTATCGGCGAAATTTTCAATATAGGAGGGGGAAGTCGAGTTGCTTTAGCAGAAGTTATTCACACAATGGAAAACATTGTCGATCGCCCTATTCGCATCAATTATCTAAAATCGGGAATAGGAGATGCGCGCGATACCAGCGCTGACGTATCCAAAGCTCAGAAAATATTGGGATATGAGGCACAGGTTTCTTTGAAGGAAGGGTTGAGGCAAGAATGGGAATGGGTGCAGTCTTTGTATAGTTAGGGGGTACTTAACCTACTTGACGGATGCAGCTACCGGCAGGGATTGTACCGGACAGGAAATTTATTATTTAGTAGAGCAAAAAATGCAGATTCTAGTAATTAATTTATCAGACTCTTTGTGGTTAGAGACTCTGGAAAAACTTCGCCACGATATTTATCATTTGCCTGAGTATCTATATTTAGAGTCTGTTAGGTACAACGCCGTAGCAGAAGCTATTTTGATAGCAGAAGATGACAAAATATTTTTTCTGCCTTATTTGTTGCGGAGGTGTGATAACATATTTGACCAAAGCTTAACAACACAAGAAGTTTTTGATGTAGTCTCCCCTTATGGTTATCCGGGAATTCTGTTGAGTGATAAGGCAGCTAGTACGAAAGAGTTTTTAGATTTAGCAATCAATCAGCTAGTCTCTACATTGCGCGCCAAGAAAGTGTGTTCGGCATTTTTTCGGCTGCATCCGATACTTAACAGCGGCTTCAATGATTTTTTATCTCCCGATATTTGCAAGGTTAATGGAGAAACTGTATCTGTTAATTTAAAACTCTCCGAAGCCGAAATATGGAGTCAAACTAGACCGGAACACCGCACCCGTATTAACAAGTTGAAACGTTCGGGAATGATTACTAGAATGGTTCCATTTCAGGAGTATATCAGCGAGTTTATTTCTCTTTACCATGAAACAATGGATCGGGTAGGGGCTGGGGGATCGTACTATTTTGATGATCAATACTTTTCGCATTTCTATAAACTAGGTGAAAAAGTCCACTTGTGTATAGTAGAATTAGAGGATAAAATTACTTGTTCAGGGATATTTACCGAGTGTTGTGGCATAATTCAATATCACTTGGGAGGAACCAGAAACGCATTTTTTAAACAATCACCCAGCAAGCTGATGTTCGATTATATTCGATTTTGGGCTAAAGAACGCGGCAATGAAGTTTTGCATTTGGGGGGTGGTGTTGGAGGTGGCAAGGATAGTCTCTATCATTTTAAAGCAGGTTTTTCTAAGCAAACGCACACCTTTCTCACACTGCGCTTAATTATAGATGAAGAAAAATATCGCCATCTGGTTGAATTGCGTGCAAAGTCTTTAAATGCCGAGGTTGCAGAACTACTGAGTACAAATTTTTTTCCTGCTTATCGCTGTCCAAAATAAACTAAAGTCAAATAAAATTGAAATTTTGCACCATTTTTGAATAACACTTGAAAAGTATATGTCAATTATCAATAACAAAGAAGTTTACCGTACAGTAGAATTTGAGGCTTGGGCAGATAAAAAAGGTCTCAACGAAGACGAAAAGTATCTAATTGTCAAATATTTGAATAAAAATGGAAAAACAGTTGAAGCTGGCACGGCTGGAGGAAGAATTCTGCGGGAAATGAAAGATTTAGGTTTTCAACAGCTTTACGGTTATGATTATGTGCCTGATTTTATCGAACAAGCAAAGCAGAGAGAGGCAACTCAGAGTATCTCTTTTGAAGTGCAAGATGCAACAGATTTAACTTACCAAAATTCTGGTTTCGAGCAGATAATTTACTTGCAGCAAATTGTGTGTTTTATAGAGGAAGAGGAAAAAAGGTTAAAAGCTTTTAGAGAGGCTTATAGGATTCTTAAAAATGGTGGAACCGCACTCTTCTCGTTTTTAAGTTTTGAATCTAGAATCAAAAGTCCGTTTGTAGTATATTTAGCATATTTAAGTATTTTGAGGAGGTTATCTGGATCGAATCGCTCAATTCAATATATTCCTTGGCTAAAGCTGGGCGGAAAATATAACTTTTTGGCGCTACTCGATCGCCGCCCTTACCCATATTGGTATAAAGTACAAGAGGCTCACCAAATTTTGACACAAGTCGGGTTTAAAATAGTTGCCGTTGGTTCGAGTTATCAGATTAGCAAAGGTAAGATGTGTCATGACATAGAATCCTGGAAACATGAATTAATTGCAGGGATGCTTTACTTTGTTTGCAACAAGTAAATTCTAGTACACCACAGGGTAAGGACAGGGCAGTGTTGTGTTTTCAAATATCACACCATTATCAATTTTTCAAGTTTCTGTAACAATACTTCGGACTGTTTTTGATTGCCAACCGTAGAATAAGGGTTTCAAGGCTCCAAGGCAAGTTCCCTACCAACGGAAAATCGAGGGTTTCAGACGGCGAACTAAAAACTGTCGAGACTATTGCTGTAAAAGTAAGGAATGAGAATTAAATAACTTCCACAAGGAAAGTGGGATGGGCGTCCCGCCCGTCCTTTTTGGACGGGCGGGA
>NZ_JAUBTO010000069.1:0-40313 GCF_036702495.1 Microcoleus sp. C2D2
GCGCGGAAGGTGTTTGCGCCTTCGCCGTCTTCAAACAAGGTGTTTTCTACGGTTGCACCGTGGATAGCGCACAACAGCGCGCCGCCCAAGATGCCTGCAACGCCCATCATGTGGAAGGGGTTGAGCGTCCAGTTGTGGAAGCCTTGCAGGAATAACAGGAACCGGAAAATTGCTGCGACGCCGAAACTGGGGGCGAAGAACCAGCCTGATTGACCCAAGGGGTAAAGCAGGAACACCGAAACAAACACGGCGATGGGGCCGGTGAATGCTAGGGCGTTGTAGGGACGGATCCCTACCAAACGGGCGATTTCAATCTGACGCAGGCAAAAGCCGATCAGTGCGAAAGCGCCGTGGAGGGCGACGAATGTCCACAGCCCACCGAGTTGGAACCAGCGGGTGAAGTCCCACTGTGCTTCGGGGCCCCACAGGAATAGCAGGGAGTGTCCGAGGCTGTTGGCTGGGGTGGAGACTGCTACGGTGAGGAAGTTGGCTCCTTCGAGGTAGGAACTTGCCAAACCGTGGGTGTACCAGGAGGTGACGAAGGTGGTGCCTGTTAACCAGCCACCGATGGCTAGGTAGGCGCAGGGGAATAGCAGGATGCCAGACCAGCCTACGAAGACGAAGCGATCGCGTTTGAGCCAGTCGTCGAGTACATCAAAGATGCCTCTTTCGTTCTGGGCGCGTCCGACTGCGATTGTCATAAAAAATACTCGGTAAGTGGGAAACTAAGTGGGTTGAGCCTACAGAGGAAAACGACCCTTCGACTACGCTCAGGGCATCGCACGAGCGGTTTTAACCGCCTTGAATCTTTCTTTACCATTACCGCCTTGGAGTTGCTTGATTTGGTGTACTTTTGTAATGTACTTTCAGTGGGACAGTTACCACCTCAAACCTTGCAACCCTGTACGCATAATGTTTGCTCTTGTGGAGCCTCCCTTTCGGGGTAATGTTCGCTTCGCCAATGTTATAAGAGCTTGTTAGACTTGCAACACTGTCTCAGTGACCTTAAGACTGTTTAATTGCAAATGACAGAGCGGAAAACTAGCGTCGCATTCTCCGGTGTCGTGACTCAAATAACGTAGCCAGTTAAGGCTTAGGCCCGTCAGCACAGCTTGCTTAATCGCTCTTACAAGCTCAGTCCCTTTAGGGCTGGGTTACTGACTTACGCAAATCTCCAAATGGATATAATTACAACGGATCAGTCTCTAGTCTGTCGTCTCCAACCGTTGCCTCTGCTTAGCAGAAAACGAGTTGGATTATGAACAGACTTTACTTTTCTTTACCGTAATCAAGATTATAGAGGTAATTCTTTACAATGGCAACTATTTCTTAAAAAACTTCCGGATCTTGATTTGTCCGAAGTCCCAGAAGTCCCTGAAGCCGCCGAAGCCCTCGAAATCCGGGAAGTCCTTGCCCTGCATTTGGGAACTTCTACTATATAGGAGTCTCTGCGCTTGGCGTCAGATGCCCGGTGGCTTGGTAGATATATCGGCCTCAACGTCTTATTTTTCTAAGAAACTGGGTGTCTTTGGGTAAGTCCTATATATATACTGAGGATAGAGCTCCAAACTTAGGTTTTTAAGACTATATGTTCAGCATTGACATCATTGTGAAGAACACGCCCGTCTCGCTGTCGGTGCAGCGGAAGTTGGAGGCGGACGCTGAGGCTGTTTATCAACAGGTTTTAGAGGCGGTTCGCAACTCCCAACCGCAAATTTTGGAACTCACTTGCGAGAAAAATCCTGAGAAAAAGGTGGCTGTCGTCAGCAGCGAGATTTCTGGGGTGGTGGTTTCTCAGAAATCGGGGGCGTCATCTACAGGCAGATCCCCTGGCTTTGTCTCGATGTCGGCGGCAGAATGAGGGCTGGGGGTGTTGGTGCCGAGATGAGCCAGTCAGCGGTTGCTGTGCGGGATTTGGGTTTTTGCTGGCCGTCGGGCGATCGAGTGTTGCAAGGTTGCTCTCTGGATGTACCTAAGGGCGAGTTTTGGATGCTTTTGGGCACTAATGGCAGCGGCAAGTCTACGCTGTTGAGGCTGATGGCTGGGCTGCTGTACCCCCAGTCGGGGGAAATTGACCTGAGTGGGCGGGTGGGTTTTGTGTTCCAAAATCCGGATCACCAATTGGTGATGCCGACGGTGGGTGCGGATGTGGCTTTTGGTTTGGTGGAGGAAAAGCTTTCTAATCTTCAGGTGCGGGCGAGGGTGGCGGAGGCTTTGGAGGCTGTGAATTTGCTGGATTTGCAGCGGCGGCCGATTTATGCTTTGAGTGGGGGCCAGAAGCAGCGAATTGCTCTTGCTGGGGCGATCGCCCGTCACTGCGAAATTCTGCTGTTGGACGAACCGACGGCTTTGTTAGATCCTGATTCTCAGTTGGATTTGGTGGCGGCGGTGCAGCGGTTGGTGAAAAATCGCGGGATTACGGCTTTGTGGGTGACTCACCGTTTGGATGAGTTGAATTACTGCGATGGGGCTTTTTTGTTGGAAAAGGGCGAAGTGGTCGATCGGGGAGATCCGGCGCGTTTGAAGCAGCGGTTGATGCAAAGCCAAGATGTTTAGCTGTTAAGTAGCGGACGTAAAATAGCTGTAGAAGTCAATGAGTCGCTAGGAGCAAAAAAATGACCGTTGAAGAAGCCATCATTGATAAGGTGCGGGTATTGCCACCTGAAAAGCAACAAGAGGTGTTAGCGTTCATCGAGTTTTTGGATTCGGATGAGTGGGAGCATATCTATAAAGGGCGGTTTAAGGAACTCCAGCAAGAAGTGCAGATCGGAATTGATGCGGCGGATCGAGGAGATGTCATCGATGCTGACGTGATGTTTCAAAGGTTGCGGGACAAACTACGGCAGCAGCAAGCTCAGGTAGGTCAATGAGCGATGTTTGCAGGTTCACAGTTCCCGCCAGTCGAGATATCGAAGCGATCGTGGACTATGTGGCTGATAACAGCAGCTTTGATGCTGCGGAACGGTTGCTCAATAGAATTAACGATCGGTGCAAGAGGTTGGCAAGCTTTCCCAGTATGGGACGGAAGCGGGATGAGCTGGCTCCCAAGGTGCGAAGTTTCCCGATCGATGATTACCTAATTTTCTATCGTGCTATTGAGGAAGGTATTGAAGTTTTGCGAGTCGTCAGCGGTTATCGGGATTTACGGGTTCTCTTCTCACAATCTGATGAGGATCGATCGTGTGAGTGAGTAGCCATGAAGCATGGGAAGGTGAAGAGCTTCAAGATAAGGTAGCAGCGTGCCAGCTTGATACCAAATTAATCTCGCAATCCCCGATCGCGCAACCAAGCATCTGCCCAAATTGTATCGGCCTCTGACAGCGCTGGTATGACTTCCCAGTTGCGATAATCTATCTTGAGGTCATAACTTGCTATGTCGTAAATTTGAGTGAATAATTCCTGCAAGTTTATGACAGGTTCAGTATCGCCCGAACGCAGCGGTAAAGGAAAGGCAGGAATCGGGTTTTGCAGGTTAAAAGCATACAAATCAGCTCGGGGACGGCGATTTCCCCGACATACCAAAACGCGATAGTGGCTTTCAACATCATTGCCGATAACTGGCATTTTTCGACCGCGCCGCAATAAATCTATTTCAATTAAATGAGTGCGGCTACCTAAAATTTCTTCTCGCTTTTCTTCGTACATTTGTCGCCCTTTGCCAGTTCGCTTATTCGTAGGCGAGAGAATTTCAATAACTGTTATCAATTCTTTGGTTTCTCTTTCTCTAATTTCTAAATAGCCTTCCCGAACCGTGTAGGGCATGGGAATAATTACTGTTAATGGTTGTGTAGGCGGTGCTGCAACTGCTACGTTTGATTCTGTTGTTTCTGTTGCAGTTTGTGGCTGCATTACAGTTACGTCGGGAATGCCAATGACTGATAAATCGTCGTCAGCCGTTTCATAGATTCTCACTTCCAGCGACACTAAATACTTAGGACGCAGTTGGGGAGATAAAAACCTGAAAATTTCACTAATCAGCAAGTTATGCATCCCAGGCCAGAGTTCGGGATGCTCTAAATACGGGTCCATACCGGGAAAGGGAGATGGCATTGATTTGACTCCTTGACTCAAGTCTATTTATAGTTTAACAATACTTTTCTGACGCGAATGGCTTGCCAACAGGTTTTAGGGCATAGCTTTGCTTGTTGCAAATGATGACTGAAGGCTCGATCGACCTTTTGCAATAATAGGTTCGATCGCACATCTTGCACCATTCTCAAGAACAGGCAAGATGCCTGTTCCACAAAGAGTAGATTTTCTTGGGGAACGGGCATCTTGGCCGTTCATAAAAGGCTTATTGACAATGGTGCAACATCTCAGTTCGATCGCACATCTTGCACTTATTGGCATATTCCGTCGGGAGTTTAAACCCCCGCCGGAATCGGGCAACAAATGCAAGATATTAGTTCGATCGCATTAACTTTCGATCGACAATTGCATGGGAATTGGAACGCTGTTTTCATCTAAGACAGACAGCGCATTTACGAAAACAATTGTATGCGGGACTGCGGGCATTAAGCGGCGCAGTGCTTTGAGGTAAGATTCGGCATCGGGGCGGCGGCTGAAACGGACGACTGTTAACCGCTGACAGTTGGGGAGGTGGCGAATTATGCACCAAGGTTGAAGTCGATCGCGATATGTCGGTTGTTTTGGTATCATAGGAAAATCCTTCCCACTTTTGTGGGTGGTGAATGAAAGGCGATCGCTCTAGATTTCTCAGGTCAGGGGGCGATCGCTGTTAACTATCTTTATTAAAAGATATGAGCATAGCTGTTGTCAAGCATAAATGGGATTAATTCGGTTGCGGGTTCGAGAACTCGCTGAGGAAAAGGGTTGGACGCTCAAAGAAGTCTCTGACAGAACGGGCATTCCCTACAGCACGGTTAAAAAATACGCCCAAGCTCCCAAAATGGCAACGGTGGACTATACGGCTTTGCAGAAACTTGCTGCTGTCTTCGATTTGATGATCGAAGATTTGGTTGAGGTTTTGGAAAATTAAACTGATTTGTCAGCGGGAAGATGGGTCTAATTCGATTGCGGGTTCGAGAACTAGCTGAGGAGAAGGGTTGGACGCTTAAAGAAGTTTCTGAGCGCTCGGGCATTCCTTACAGTACCGTTAGAAGTTATGCCCATTCTCCCAAGCTGGCAACTGTAGACTATACAGCTTTGAATAAGATGGCTCGTGCTTTCGATATTGCGATCGAAGATTTAGTTGAGATTTTGGAAGAGTAGGCTGATTTATCGTTGGGAATATGGGACGAATTAGGCTGCGAGTTCGAGAATTTGCTCAAGAGAAGGGTTGGACTCTAAGGGAAGTTTCCAACAGAACAGGTGTTCCATACACCACGATCGCTACCTATGCTAATTCTCCAGGTATGGCAACTGTAGACTACACAGCTTTGGACAAGATGGCTCGTGCGTTCGATATTGCGATCGAAGATTTAGTTGAGATTTTGGAACAGTAAACTGATTTGTCAGCGGGAAGATGGGGTTAATACGGTTGCGAGTTCGAGAACTAGCTGAGGAAAAGGGTTGGACGCTGAAACAAGTTTCCGAGAGAACGGGCATTCCCTACAGCACGGTCAAAAATTATGCACAAGCTCCTAAACTGGCAACAGTGGACTATACAGCTTTACAGAAGCTTGCTCAAGTCTTCGATTTGATGATTGAAGACTTGGTTGAGGTTTTGGAAAATTAAGTGCGCTCGCACTTTCTTTGTCTTTCTTCGCGCTCTTCGCGTCTTCGCGGTTCGTTTTTCGATCGGATATCGGCTGTTTCCCTGCTGTCATCTATTAATTCTTTTGTTATTCTGTCAAGGCGATCGTTTGCATCCTTGGCAAGTTTCGAGCAACCCACACTTATAGATGTGGTGACAGCGCCTTCTGGAACTTTGCCTGATAATAGGAGTGCCGCACTGACAATACTAGAGAATATGGTTGCTGCTAGAGCAGCGTTAAAGCTATAACGGGATTGGCGTAAGCGTTCTTCGGCAATAATCATTTCCAGTGCGGAGTGAGCGTTGGTGCTTAGCTTCTTATTCATAATTTAGGGTTGGGGAGGGGTGTACTCCATTTAGATGCAAAGCGCTGTATTTAGGAACAAGCTCTCACTTCACTCTGCTTTAGAAACGAGCCAAAAAAAAGGAGCTCCTGGCTGGAACTCCCGAGTTAAGGATTGTTTCATTGGTATTAATCGGAAAGTCGATTTTTAGTGGTGAGGCTTAAAAAAAAGCCTGCGAAAACGACTTCAGAATTTTAGAGATGTATAAGTGCTTATTGGATACAGCATAACAATAATATCTCTGAATTGGCAACAGTCTAAACAGTGCCAACCTGAGAGGTGCCTACCTGATGCTTGCCTACCTGAGAGGTGCCAACCTGAGCTGTGCCTACCTGATGCTTGCCTACCTGAGCCGTGCCAACCTGAGCGAGGCCTACCTGAGCCGTGCCAACTTGAGCGGTGCCGACCTGAGCGAGGCCAACCTGAGCGGTGCCAACCTGAGCGATACCGACCTGAGCGATGCCAACCTGAGCGTTGCCGACCTGAGAGTTGCCGACCTGAGCGATGCCAACCTGAGCGATGCCGACCTGAGCGGTATCGAAGTTGAGAAGGCTCGATTTCGCAATAACTTAGGAATTACAGAAGAGCTAAAAAAAGACCTAATCAACCGAGGAGCAATCTTTGAGAATTCCCCAGGCGATCGCTCTCGCATTCTCACTCGCATATAAAGTCAAGTAGGGTGCGTCAGAAGAATGAGATTTTTGATAAAAACTCACAATCTCACAACTGACGTAGACCCGGAATAAATGGTGCGTCAGAATTAGATTTTCGGTGATAATTGAGAATTACCTTTCCTGACGCACCCTAACGCTTTAGTTGTAATGTATAATTCCCGATCGCCCTCAATTCGATCGCCACTTCTAGAACTCGCAAAAATCTTCAATCCCTTTATCGATCGCAAAAAGTGCGATCGGCGTTGCCAGTCTTGAGGTCAAGCCACTACTGGATACTAAAAATTCTGCGATCGCAGCTATCAGGACAGGCAATTTTTCTTTCATATCCTCCTGACAGATAACACTGCGACACCGAGAGCTTAACTGTTCTAACAAATCAGATTCAACGTCTGTATTTCCCGCTGCAGTCGCGATCGATCGTGCAGCCTCTTCTAAATTTCCCTCGCACTCCTGAATCGTATCAAGAGCAGCTAATGCTTCTGGATCGTGTTTTAATTGTTCGCGAAGTCGATCGATTTCTTCAGGCGTGACTGTAGCGGTAGTTGGGCGATCGGATTGTTGATTTTCCCCGGTGATTTTTGGCAGCAGCCTTGCCTCAATTTCTTTTTCTAACTTTTCCCGCAACTTCTGTTCCACTTCTAATTCAATTTGCGGTCGAAGTTTTTCCTCAATTTCTTCTTCTAATTTTGGGCGTAGTTTCTCCTCAATTTCTTTTTCCCTTTGTTTTTGTTTTTCCCGAGCGATTTCAGCTTTTTTCTTAATTGCTTCCTCAGCGATGCGAATATTTTCTGCTATTGGCACACCATCTTCTGTTACTAAGGGAGGCATTTGTTGGTATTTCAGACTCGGATGATGAAATAATGCCCGAAGAGCTTCCATATCGTCCCGGTGTGCGAGCAGATATTTCCTGAGTTCAGCAACGGTCATTTCATTAAAGTTGGGTTTCATCTAAAAAACTCCAGTTTCCTGATGGGAAAACCATCATTTGCAATTCGTCGCTTCCGAAAATGTAAACTTCGCGACTTTGTGGGTCAAAGCGGAATAGCTGAATATGCTTGTAGTAGTTAGACAACATCTGGCACACGCACAGACACGCTTGGGCTTGTTCGTCAGTAGGATTAATCGATCGCTCCTCAATTGTGGCACCAACTTTAGGATATAAGATAACTTACGCATAGGAACCCAGAAACCGGGTTTTTTCCAGAATACTTTTTTACAGCGCAAAGACTCGATAAAAACCAGGTTTCTTTGTCGGAGTGCATAAGTCTCGATCGCATTAAAAAGAGGTAGCTTGCGATTTTTCGTTGGGTGGGGGCGGGTTTTTGAGATTGTCTATCTGTGTCGTAAAGGGTAGGAAAAACCCGCCCCTACAGGTCGATCGAGGATGGGCGACATCTCAGATTTTACGGTTGATTCCCCTACTTCATCTCATATCCAAACAAATTCGGATCGACTTCTCCCAAATTCAAATCAGCCAAACCGTACTCAGCCCAACGCCGATCGACCATCGCCGCCACATCCGGATCGGACTCCAAAACTTCCCCCCATTCGTGATCCGTTTCCGGCGGCATCTTCGTAGTAGCATCAATCCCCATTCTGCCTCCCAAACCAATCTTTTCACTGGCAAAATCTAACGTATCAAAAGGCGTATTCGGCAGAATAAATACATCCCGAACCGGATCGACTTTAGAACTAATTGCCCAAACTACTTGACGCGGGTCGCGAATGTTGATACTTTTATCCACAACAATCACAAACTTAGTGTAAGTAAACTGCGGTAATGCACTCCAAAATGCTAAAGCAGCCCGGCGCGCTTGACCGGGATATGCTTTATCGATCGAGATAATTGCCGCCTTATAACTCAGCGCTTCCATCGGTAAGAAGAAATCGACAATTTCCGATACTTGCTGCCGCAAAATAGGCGTATAAATACGGTTAAGCGCGATCGCCATCATGGCTTCTTCTTTCGGCGGCCGCCCGCTAAATGTCGTCAGATAAATCGGGTCTTTGCGGTGCGTCATGCAGTGGAACCGCACCAACGGCGAATCTTCCACGCCGCCGTAATAACCCATGTGATCGCCGAAGGGCCCGTCGGGCAGAACTTCCCCCGGCGTAATCGTTCCTTCTAACACAATTTCCGAGTCCGCCGGTACTTCCAAATCTACGGTTTTGCACTTCGCCAACTGCACGCCGGAACCGCCGTAAAGTCCCGCAAATAACCATTCCGATAAATCTACAGGAATTGGCGTTGCTGCGGCGAGAATAATCAGCGGGTCAACTCCAAGGGCGATCGCAACTTCCAACTTTTTACCAGCCTGCGCCGCTTTCCGCAAGTGTCGCGCGCCGCCCCGTACCGATAACCAGTGTACAGTCATCGTGTTTTTTGACTGCAACTGCAACCGATAAACCCCCACATTCGGCGTACCCGTTTCGCAATCTTTGGTAATTACCAAACCCAGGGTGATAATTTTGCCCGCATCTCCCGGATAAGGGCGAATCATCGGGATTTTGTTCAAATCCAGCCCTTCTCCCTCAAGTACCACTTGCTGACAAGCTGGGAAAAAGTCGCGGCCGGGTTTGGCTTTCACTACGTCGAACAGCACTTTGCCGAATTCTATCGCTTGGGAAATCTTTTTCGGCGGTTTTGGCTGTTGCAGCATTCCCAGTTTTTTGCCGAGCTCTTCTAGTTCGTGAGGCTTTTCCATGTTCATCGCCCAGCAAACGCGCTGTTCCGTACCCAAGAGGTTGATTGCGACGGGGAATTCGGCCCCTTTGACGTTTTCAAACAGCAGTCCAGGGCCGCCTTTTTGCAGCATTTGGTTGGAAATTTCGGCAATTTCGAGGTCGGAATCGACTAAGGCGCTAATCCGGCGCAGTTGTCCCCGTTCTTCGAGTAGTTTTAGGAATCCCCGCAGGTCTCTTGCCATTTTTTTTAAGAATTGTTAACGTTCTTTTGTTATTATGAGCCGATCGACTGCCACAATTTACTCCTGAACTGCTTAAGGAATATCTATTTAACGAACCGCGAAGACGCGAAGGGCGCTAAGGAAGAGGAAGAAGAAGATAGGTAATGTCTTGTTCGGTTGGGGAGTAGGCTGCATAATGGGTTACCTGGAATGTCCTCGATGCGAATCTGACCAAGTTGGTAAAAACGGCCGTCCCAAGGGTCACCAGCGGTATCTTTGCAAAGCTTGCCGCAAACAATTTTTTGATCCCGCCGGTCTGCCGTCTTTCAGTCGCAAATGCACCGAAACAGGGTTAAGGGAAGCTATCCCGAAGGAAATCGCCCCTGCAACCACCACAGAGTCAGGCGGGATTGCGATTTTGCTGTTGGATGCCGAAAATCTGAAACTTAAGGTTAATACAGAACAATTTTTAGCCGGTTTGTGCGGCTGTCCCCTGCAAGTTAAAATTGCTTTTGCTAATTGGAAAAACCCGAGTACGGGCAAGTTGGATGCTGAACTTTACGATCGCACTTCCCTAGCTTTTTTATAAATACGGCCCTACCTGCGCTGTAAATCGCCCGCCCAGCCGTGCGAAATTAGCCGAGTGCGATCGGACAAATCTTGGCACAAGTTTAATGGTAGGAATTGCTACATTAATCAGCGTTCCCATAGGCGTAATGACGGGAATATTTTTGTCTGAGTTTGGTAGAGAAAACCAAGTGATAGCCAATAGTATTCGCTTGATCGCAGTCATTCTCAGCAGCGTTCCCTCGATCGTAATTGGCGTCTTTTCCTGCGCCCTCATTGTCGTTACTACCAAAGCATTTTCATCATTAGCAGGCGGTTTTTCCCTCGGCATCATCATGCTTCCAGTTGTTGCTCTGACAACAGAACAAGCATTAAAATTAGTGCCTACTTCTTACCGCCTCGCTTCTGCTGCTTTGGGAGGCGGACGCTTTCAAACGATGTTTCGCACGATCGTACCCTCAGCACTTCCAACTATTACCACAGGTATTTTACTCGCTGCTTCCCGGAATATTGCTTACGGGGTGAGAATTTTTGGTTGCAAAAGCAGAATTAGATGAAATTGTGGAATCTGCACTCAAAAGTGCGGCGCTTTGGAATGAAGTCAAAGACGATTTGAAGAAATCGGCTCAGGGGATTTCGGGGGGACAGCAGCAGCGACTTTGTATTGCTCGCGCTTTGGCTGTGAAGCCAAAAATTTTGCTGATGGATGAACCTTGTTCTGCTCTAGATCCGATTTCAACGATGAAGATTGAGGAGTTATTTCAGACTCTGCGGCAGCAGTTAACTGTTGTGATTGTGACGCACAATATGCAGCAGGCAGCTCGTGTTTCTGATTACACGGCATTTTTTAATACTGATGAAAGTCGCATCGGCTGCATGGTTGAATTTGGCCCGACAAGTAAGATTTTTACTTCTGCGGGCAATTCGAGTACGAGAGATTACATTCAAGGCCGTTTCGGTTAATACTTACATCTTGAACCTCTTTCAGAACAGGCAAGATGCCTGTGCCACAACAGACAAATATTTTTGTGGAGCAGGCATCTTGCCTGCTATAGTTATGTCTTCAGAACAGGCAAGATGCCTGTGCCACAACAGACAAATATTTTTGTGGAGCAGGCATCTTGCCTGCTACAGTTATGTCTTCAGAACAGGCAAGATGCCTGTGCCACAACAGACAAATATTTTTGTGGAGCAGGCATCCTGGCTGCTATAGTTATGTCTTCAGAACAGGCAAGATGCCTGTGCCACAACAGACAAATATTTTTGTGAAGCAGCATCTTGCCTGCTATAGTTATATCTTCAGAACAGGCAAGATGCCTGTGCCACAACAGACAAATATTTTTGTGCAGGCATCTTGCCTGCTATAGTTATTTGTTCAGAACAGGCAAGATGCCTGTGCCACAACAGACAAATATTTTTGTGCAGGCATCTTGCTTGCTATATTTATGTCTTCACCACTTCTTAAGCGAGAGTTAGGTGTTTTCGGCGCAACTCTCATGGGCCTAGGCTCAATCCTCGGTACCGGAGTATTTGTGAGTATTGGCATTGCTGCGGAAGTTGCTGGGCCGGGAGTGATTTTGGCTGTAGGTATTGCGGCTTTAGTGGCTGTTTGCAATGGCCTTAACAGCGCTCAATTAGCTGCAAATCATCCTGTTAGCGGCGGTACTTATGAATATGGCTACAAATATCTCAATCCTTGGCTGGGTTTCACTGCCGGCTGGATGTTTTTGTTGGCGAAAACGGCTTCTGCGGCTACTGCTGCTTTAGGTTTTGCGGGGTATTTTTTAAATGCAGTTGGTGTAGCCGATCGCACTTACCTGATCCTAACAGCTTTAGGATCCGTCGCCGCCCTCACTTTAATTGTATTGACGGGAATTAGGCGATCGAATATTGCCAATACTGTCACAGTCTCAGTTACACTCCTATCCTTAGCGGTGTTTGTTGCTGTCGGTTTGCCAGAGGTAAGGTGGTCCATGCCCGCGCTACAGAATGATAGCTCGATCGGCTCCATCCTGCAGGCCACCGCCCTGATGTTTGTCGCTTATAGCGGTTACGCCCGCATCACCACAATGAGCGAGGAAGTGCGGGAACCGAGGGAAACCATTCCCAAAGCCATAATTTTAACTTTGGGGCTGACAATGCTGCTTTACGTGGCGGTAGCAATAGTTGTCGCGGGCGCGGGGGAGCCCCATAAATTGTCTTTACTTCCAGGCGGCACGACTGCACCCCTAGAAGTCATCGCCCGCAGTTTCCCAATTCCAGGAGTTTCTAAACTGCTAGCCGTCGGTGCAATTACCGCTATGTTGGGAGTCTTGCTGAACTTAATTTTAGGGCTGTCGCGCGTCTGGCTGGCGATGGGGCGGCGTCGGGATATGCCAAGAGTCTTGGCGCGGCTGAATCCAGAGGGGACAACTCCCTACGTGGCTGTTGTGGTTGTCGAAGTTACGATCGCACTTTTAATCCTCATCGGCGATGTCAAAACCACTTGGTCCTTCAGTGCTTTTAGTGTTTTGATATACTACGCTATCACCAACCTCGCCTCGCTGCAACTTTCCCCCGCCGAAAGGCTTTATCCGCAGTGGTTGGCTTGGGTGGGTTTGGGGAATTGTCTGTTTCTGGCTTTCTCGGTCGAGAGGCAAATTTGGCTGACAGGATTGGCATTAATTGCCGCCGGTTTCATTTGGCGGGCGATCGTCAGACTCCCGGCGAGAAACTAGAATTGTGATAAATTGAAACAGCATCCCGCATTGTAGAGGGCCATGCCCGATCGAACTCCCGAGCTTGCGACTCAAGAATCTCCCGCATTCAGCGCCATCAGTCGCTATATCGCTCAAACACTAATTACCATTCAGGAACAGCATCCCGAATGGATAGCTGAAAAATACAGGAACACCCCCTGGGCAAAACCTACTTTTCAGTCAGTTTTGATTGGAAAATTGACAAAAAGTTTCATAGTAGCCAGCGATACAGATTCCCTGCTGCTGATAGCGAAAAAATACCTACAAATTCTTCTAGTTCCAGAATTCGTTAATTCACCTCAATTCAGCAAATTATGGGCCAAAATTCAGCAGCTAGCCCAATCTCAAGCAGCACCAGCTAAATCACAAAACTCAGTTTCCTCAGAACTTCCAACTCCAACAGCCAATCAACCAGCCCCGCTTCCTCTCGGCATTGCTATCTTGCTGCTAGATGTCGAAAACTTGCAACTCAACATCGAAACCGAAAAATTTCTAGAGGGAATTTGCCACTATCCCATCCAAATCAAAGTTGCCTTTGCCAACTGGCGCAGCATGGGCAAGAAAGATGCCGAATTTCACCAGCGCGGCTATCAACTAATTCACGTCCCCCCCGGCAAAGACAGCGCCGACTTAAAAATGGCTACAGTCGGCGCCTCGATTTTCGTACATTATCCCACAGCCAAAGAGATTTTTGTCTGTTCGTCCGATCGAGCTCTCACTCACCTCAGCAACACACTGCAAGCCCACGGATTAACCGTATTTCAAGTCCGCAAACAAATAGATAAAATCATAGTTTTAAACAGCCAAACCAGAGAGATAGAAACCCATTCCCTCGTAACCATACCGGAAATTACACCCGTAGAACAATTAGTTATTCAGCTAAAAGAATTAATCAAAAATGAGCAACAACGTACCTCAGCTCAGTGGATAAAACTCTCTACAATTTCATCTTTATTTAAAGAAACTTACGGTTTAGTCCTAAATCAAGTTGTTGCCCATCATTTCCTCGGCACTAAAACCAGGGATATATTTCTCAAATATCCCACCGATTTTGTCATTCACAAACCCTCAGCAACTTCTCAAACTTATGTCACTCTTTTTGAAGTCAAACTGTCGCCTCCACCGCCAATACTTAGCCAAGAAAATCTGAATAACCACCAGGCAGCACCTACCAGCTTGACAGATATTAATACTCTGGAAGACTTGGAAAGAGCTCTTGTCAAAATCGTTGGCGACTTAACCGACAACTCTCCGGAAAATTCTGTCTTTCTCTCCAATGTAGGCAGCGAATTTCACAGACAATACGGCAAACAAATTACCCAAATAATTAAAGATTTTAATCTCGGTAGAAAATTTACTAAATTTTTGCAATCCTGCGCTTCTCTCCAGCTAAAAAAAGCCGAAAAAGGCTGGCAAGTTTCCCTCAATTAATTAAAAATTAAAATATATAAGCATCGCCATTACTAGCAACTTGAGTTATCATACAATCTGGACGTAAAGAAATGTAAAGGGATATGCACGACAAAGTTGTGGTTGTGGTGGGTGCGACTGGCGGCATCGGTTCAGCATTGGCCCGCAAACTCGCTGATGCGGGTGCGAGGCTAGTGCTCGCCGCCAGAGACAGCAGTAAATTAGACGCTTTAGCTAGCCAACTTTCAGCAACAGAGGTACTGTGCGTACCGACAGATATCACTGATTTGCAGCAAGTCGAGACGCTGATGCACAAAGCTGCGGGGCATTTCGGACAAATTGATGCCCTCATAAACGCCGCCGGTGCCGGAATTCTCAAGCAGTGGAACAAGTTAGAACCCGCTGATTTAGATGCAATGCTTGACTTGAACTTAAAAGGCAGTTTTTACACGTCTCAAGCAGCGGCGAATGTGATGAAAGAGCGCAAATCCGGCCACATTTGCAATGTCATCGGGATTTTGGGCAAGCATTCGATGGCGATGGGAACGGCTTATTGCGCCTCAAAGTTTGGGGTAGTTGGTTTCAGCAAGTGCATGGCAGATGAGCTGCGACGCTACGGCATTAAGTTTACGCTATTCTATTTTGGCGGGGTGGATTCTCCGTTTTGGGATAATGTGAGTTTGAAGGTAGACAGGTCAAAAATGCTGAGTACCGAAACTGCTGCAAATGCGATTATGTTTGCTCTTTCGGCTGACCCGCAAGCTGTACCGATGGAGATTAATATTCAGCCGGAAAGTCATTTGTTCTTTTAGCGATTGAGGAGTGGTTTGAAGACATTCGGGATTCGGCAGCGGAAGCCCAAAGCCTGAAAAATTATGACATCCTTAAGTTTGAGAACTGGCGCGCAACCTAATTATGTAGGGTGCGCCTCGGCACACCTTACCGCTTGACGCAGACCTCGCCACCAAATCCAAGTTATCGCAGACACCGGGTTTCTTTTAATTGCCGACCTATTTCTGCCTTCAGGGGGATTTAGGCTATTCAATCTTTAGGTTATTATTAAGCGCGCGCACAAAAAACACATGAAAAATATCCATTCCTCAATTCCTCCCTTGCAGTTTCCCACTGAAAATCAGCCGATTCTCCATTTTTCGCTTTCCATTTTCAATTATTGATTATGGAGTTCGATCGCATTCACTTTTACGTTGAAAATGCTCAAACATCCCGCGACTGGTTTGTCAGCCACTTAGGCTTTCAATCAACAGCAGGTTATGCTAACAGCCACACTCGAACAGAAGTTGTCAGCAGCGGCAATGTATGTTTTGTTTTATCTTCGCCCCTAACTTCCGCTAGTCTCGCTGCTAGTTGGTTGAAGTTTCATCCTCCCGGGATTGCCGATGTGGGTTTTCGGGTAAAAAATATCGAATTAGCGGTAGCTAGAGCGGCGGCGGCAGGCGCTAAAATCCTGGAACCGATTCAAGAAGACCTAAAACCAGGAGGCTATTTTAAGCGGGCCAAAATCGCTGGCTGGGGAGATTTAAGCCACACGCTCGTGGAGCGAATTGGCGGTCATTCACTGCTATCGGTTTCGGGTAAGCTGCCGCTGTTTACCTTGATTGACCACGTAGTGTTAAATGTTGAATCTGGCGATTTGTCAAGTGCTGTTAGTTGGTATCAAAAAATATTAGGTTTTCAACCGCAGCAAAATTTTGACATTCAGACTGAGAACTCGGCTTTGCGGAGCCAAGTTATGGTGCACGCTGAAGGTGGGGTGCAATTTCCGATTAATGAACCGGCATCAGTTAATTCTCAAATTCAAGAGTTTTTGAGTGCAAATCGGGGACCGGGAATTCAGCACATGGCTTTGCAAACTGATAATATTGTGGGGGTTGTTGCCGATTTGCGATCGCGCGGTTTGCCTTTTCTGCCAGTTCCTCCAACATACTACTCCGAATTGCAGCAGCGGCAAAACTATTTGCCCGCAGATTGGCAAGCAATTGCAGCTTCTGAAGTTTTGGCAGATTGGGAAGAAGATACTCCCGCAGCGATGCTGCTGCAAATCTTTACCCAGCCAATTTTTGCAGAACCGACTTTCTTTTTCGAGATGATTGAGCGCCGAGTTACTTTAGTTAACGGCAAACAGTTGCAAGCTGGAGGTTTTGGCGCCGGGAATTTTCGAGCTTTGTTTGAGGCAATTGAACGGGAACAAATGAAGAGGGGAAGTTTGTTGACATACTCACCGCCCGATCTAACGTGCGGTGATTCTTGACGCTTCATCGGATGATGCTACCTTCGGTAGTCTTACTCTTCCTCTGCGTCCGTTTAGAGTCGTGGCGATATCCCATCCCGACTTTTTCTATATTTTTAGCAGCGTTCCCATCTCGGTCGTGATTTGCGCCGCAATTAAGGCAAACTACTTGACGAACACCAAGGTCTAATTTGCCCCATCTATACCCGCAATCCGAACAAATTTGGCTAGTAGGCTCCCAGCGGTCAATTACCTTGAATTCCCGCCCGAATTTCTCGGATTTAGCCTCGCAGAAAGCTCGGAACTGATACCAACCTTGCAAGCTAATTGCTCTTGACAACTTCCGGTTTTGAATCATGAACGACACATTCAAGTCCTCCAAAACAATTACTTGGTTTTCGCTGACTATTTTGGTTGACAATAGACCTCTTGCAAAAATCCTTTTGCTCAATTGATGGGACGGGCAAGATGCCCATCCCACAAGAGTTATTTTTTCTTGTGGGTTGGGCATCTTGCCCGTCCTAATTATTTTTGCAAGAGGTCTAATTTGTGCAGAAAGTCTTTACGGGTGTCGGCAATTCGATTGTGTAGTTTTGCAATCTGAATACGAGTCTTGTGACGGCGTTTTGAGTCTTTATGTTGGCGAGCTAGCTTGCGTTGCAGTTTCCTTACTCGGCAATCTAGTTTTGAGTAATCTGGGCTTTTAAAAAAGTCACCAGAGCTGAGAAATGCGAACACTTTCAACCCCAAGTCAATACCTACCGCGAGGTTTTTGGGTGTGATAATCCGAGGTTCTATATCTACTACAAAACTTAGAAAGTATCGATTTGCGCAGTCTTTGATTACCGTCACAGAACTAGGTACTGAAGGTAATTTTCAATGGCGAAACAGGTTTGCTATTGCCTATTTTGGCTAAATAAACATACTCACCCGTAAGGGAAAAAGCATTTTTAGCAAACTCCGCAGACTGATTATTAGTCTTTTTTTTGAACTTAGGCGCTCCAATCTTTTGCCCTCTTCTCTTCCCTTTACGCGAGTAAAAAAAGTTGTTGTACCCAGTTGCTAAGTGCCTCAAATACTGTTGCAAGGGAACTGAAGAAACATCATTCAGCCATTCTCTTTCAGTGGTCTTTTTAGACTGGGTAAGCCGTGCCGATAGTTGGTTGTATGTTGGTAATTTTTCGGCTCCCTGGCAGAAAGCTAGTGCATCATTCCAGACTACCCGAACACAGCCAAACAACCGCAGCTCAACTCAATGGTTGTTGGTCGGTCGGGCAAAATCTATACTGATATCTTGCCTTCATCTTTTTGCTTCAAATTTCACTTTAATTGTACTATATTTTACCAGGAGTGTAACACAAATTCTGGAAAATATACAAAAATCAGAAAGCCGTCCTTCTAGGACGGGGTTTCAGCCCTCCGCTTCGCTCCGCCCATTTTTCTGATAAATGATTGATAAAACTTCCCATTTTTAGGTCAGGCTTGCCTGTCAATCAGCACTGCGATATCCCTCCACCCGTAGGCAATTTCTTTGAGTGCAACTCCTGCTCTGCTTGTCTGTTGTTCCTCCACTTTTTCACCTCCTAAAAATTCATAAAACCGGCAGGCTGAATTGTCTCCCAGTACCCAAACCAGCATTGAATTCAAAGTTAATTCTGCCAATTTTGTGGCAACTGTTCTCACGAGTTGGCGTCCGATTCCTTGACGCTGATATTCATCCAAAATATAGATGGCAAATAATTCTCCTTGATAAACATATTTGCCCGTTCGCTCGCAACCACCCGCAGCAAAACCCACAACTTGTCCCGAGTCATTCTCAGCAACGCAGACAAAATCCCCAGTATTTTTGACGTTTTTGAGGGTTTCTTGCCAACGGCTTTCTCCTTTTTCATAGGACAGTTGTGCGAAGTAATATGCCGGTATGATTTTTCGGTAAGCTGTCCGCCAAGTATCTAGATTAACCCGTGCGATTGCTGGTGCGTCAGCGATTTTAGCTTCTCTCACAATCATCAGAAAATACTCCTTTCGGGCCCGGAAATTCTCTTTTCAAGTCTAGGCAAACTATACGATCGCGCCCTTCTAGTTTAGCTCGATACAGCGCTCGATCGGCCTGTCCAATTAACCCCTGAATTGATAAACCAGCAGCAGGCACAGCATTAGCGATCCCCATACTGAGAGTTATAAACTCACTTACCCTGGAAGCAGCGTGAAGAATTGCCGCAGCTTTCAAATCGCTGCGAATTGATTCAGCTACCCGGATTGCTCCTTTCACATCAGTTCGCGACAAAATTACCGCAAATTCTTCGCCGCCGTAGCGGGCGGCTAAATTTCCCGCCCGCTGAGCGTTGCTAGCTAAAATCTCTGCCACTTGTTTTAAACATTCGTCGCCTCCTTGATGCCCGTAACGATCGTTGTAAAGTTTGAAAAAATCGATATCGCACAAAATTAAAGACAGCGGCTCTTTTTCTCGCTCCATCCACTGCCATTGTATCTCCAATTGTTTGTCAAAACAGCGGCGGTTGGGAATTTGAGTCAATCCGTCCACCGAAGCAAGCCGCTGCAATGCCATGTTAGCTGCTTCTAATTCTAATTTGGCTTGTCCTAAAGCTAAATTTTGCCGAGCTAATTCTTCACTTTGCCGTTTTTCTTCTTCGTACAAAAATCGGATTGAAGCTTCAGCTTGTTGCAATTCTTGCTCCGCATATTTGCGCTTGACAAATTCCCCTAATTGAGAACCTACAACACCTATTATCTGAAGTAAATCTTCATCCGGCGGCAGTTCTTCCCGGCAAAAAAAAGTCATTACTCCTACAACTTGGCCCCTAGCGTGAATGGGGAAACCGAATCCACTGCGCAGTCCCGCTTCCTGGGCCAAGCGCGATCGCACGAAATTGCGCTCGCCCACAATATCAGTAATCCACTGCGCAGCACCGCTCCTGGAAACCGATCCCGGCAAACCCGCACCCGGAGCAAAAGTAATTTGCTCCCCGTTTTCGGCAAACTTGCTAACTTCCTCCGCTGCCTGCCAAACTGCCACCCGCCGCAAACCAGTAGTTTCCTCGATCGGACAGCACAGCGGCAGGCACCAAATCGGCTGTTTTTCGGATTTTATTCCCACACAAAATTTAGTTTCTCGATCCCCCTCTCCAGGTATCCAAAGTTCGCCAATATCCCACCCAAAACTTTGGCAAAGAGCTTGCAAAATTCTCGGAGTTGCGCTCTCTAGAGAACTTGATTCTGACAGGATATGAGTAACAGCATACTGTGCTTCTTGACAATTTTTTATGCGCTGTTGCTTGGTAATGTCTTTGCCGATATAAACAAAATCTTGTATAACCTCGCTATCTGCATACTGGCTTCCTATGCTTGTCTCGAAAGTAGAGCATGAAAACGCGACAATCAGCTTTAAACCTATTTTCGTTTCGCAAACTACTTTTACTTGAGGCCAATATTCGCTTTTAACTGCAGGAGGTAGCTGGCTGGCTTTGCGCAACAATTCCTCCTCAGCCGTAATCATGGATAGGGATTTGCCGAGTAATTCTGATTCGGTATATCCAAATAATTGCTGTGCAGCTTGATTCACTTTTTTGATGTTTCCCGATGTTCCTGTTACTAACAAAACATCGCCTAGGGAATTAATAATTTTGTCAATATAATCGCCAGTCGCAGCTAAGTAATCGACTTTAATAGTGTTTTCGTTGGCAGCCTGAACCAGGTTTTCCTGAGCTGCAATGCTATCTGTCACATCTTCGCATAAAATAATCAATCTGTCAGCAGTGGCTTGTTCCTTATAACCAAATATGTACAAATCTTGATACAAATAAGCTCCGTCTTTGAGAACTCGGGTAATTGATTTTAGCTGAAATTCTTGCTCTCGTTCTTCAATAATGCCTTCAAGGAGTCCTTCAATTCCGATTAGTTCAGGAAAATTATCGCGCAGGTCTTTTCCTTCGCCTACTTCCTCATGAATGTCTGCAAAATCTTGCACTTTCACAGATATTTCTTTAATCTTAAGTTCCCGACCGACTGCGAGGTATTCCCTCCTGCGTAAGGATAACAGCTTAGAAAGAAGAATATTAAGACTTCTTGGGCTGCTCTCTACAGTTAATGTTGGAAGTATTTCGTTATTGTAGAGCATTACTCTCAAAGGTTAGCAGGTAAAGTTAGTTGTTGTTTGGCTGCTATTTCTCATGGGATTTTTTATACTGGCGGATGTCACCAACTGTTACCGCTGGCTAATTTATGGAAACAGTACACTTTGGATTCTCCAAGCAGTTTTTGGCTGATTTTAAAACTGGGGCAAAATATTAATTTGACCCACTTGTTTTTTGAGAAAGCGCAGTCAATCGATTTTAGATTTTAGATTTTAGATTTTAGATTGACCCCACGGATAAATCCGTGGGCTTGAGGATTTTCGATTTGCGATTTTGGATTGATTCCACGGATAAATCACGTGGCGGGTACCACCTTTGAAATTCGCTTGTCAAAATCTGCCTCGATTGAGGTTGAGATTGATGAACAATACGTAGCGGTTTATACTATTTGTGCCGCACATCTTAATTGTAAATTCCCCGATCGGGGTTACAACCGGTAAAGTTGAGGAGCGGCACAGCTTAATTCAAATGTTTCCTTTAATTAGAACCATTCCTATAGACTTTACCTCCCCTGGGTATTTATGTCAATTTTTGTAAAGAAACTGTTACCTTTAAATGATATAATATCGAACAATTTGTATAAAAGCTTAAAGATATTCTGCTAAATGCTGAGACTTATTACCGACTTTGATGGCCCGATAATGGACGTGTCCGATCGCTACTACCGAGTTTACCAGCAGTGTCTCGCGGAGACTCAACGTTTGGGCCAACCAGTGCGGGAACTCCCCAAAGCCGAGTTTTGGGACATGAAGCGCGCGCGGGTTCCCGAAACCGAAATCGCCATCCTCTCGGGATTGGACGCAGCCCAAGCCCGCGATTTTGCCCAGAAACGCCGTCAAACGGTTCACACGCTGCCTTACATGATTTACGATCGACCAGTGCCCGGCGCTCTGGAAACGCTCGAAAAGGTGCAGCGCGCTGGAGTAGACTTAGTGGTGATGACCATGCGCCGCGTCAGGGAACTAGACGAAGCCTTCAACCGCTGTAATTTAGGGCAATTTTTCCCTGAAAACCGCTGCTATTGCCTCCCCAACGATTACGTCAAAACCGGGGATGTCAAAGATAAGCTCCTGCTAATGGCAAAAGCTCTCGCCGAACTGCCACCGGCTTCTGACGTTTGGATGGTTGGGGATACGGAGGTTGATATTATAGCAGCTAAAACGCACGGTGTCAAGGTAATTGGTGTTTTGTGCGGAATTCGCGATCGCACCCAACTAGAAATGCACCAACCCGATTTAATTGCCAACAATTTGAGTGAAGCAGTGGAGATTATTTTAGGTCGCAAAAATTAGTCAGTAGTCATTAGTCATTAGTCATTAGTTATGAGTTATTAATTGTTAGCTGATGTTATTTTTCAGAGGTCTTGATTCCACAGTTATTAGTTGTTGGCTCCTGACTAATAACTGCTGACTAATAACTGCTGACTAATGACTGGTGACTAATGACTGGTGACTATCGCAGAAAACTGCTAACCAGCCACAGAATTAAAAACGTAAACAAAGCGATAAATTTCTCTGTTGTTATAAATGCCGGACTGACCAAAGAACCCAAAAAGCCTCCCAGCAACAAGCCTATAACCAAGCCAGCCACAGTCAGCAGCACAGCCCGACCAAATTTTTGTTCCTTGCGATTAACAAAATAAAGACAAGAGCCGACCCCAAGAGCCAGAGTCAACTGTAGTAAACCATCATTAGCCGCCGGATAAATACTCAGTCCGCCTAACCCCACATACACCCCAGCAGGCCACAAAATGTCCGATCGACTAGGAGTATCGATTAGCCGCTGCAACCAAGCTGGGCTGCCACTAGGAGGAGACGGAGTAAAGCTTGCGGGTGCGGGAGTCAGTCGCTCGGGGAAGCGGATGCGTTCGGGCACTTTAATTTTACCTTCCTGTCGCTGCCGCAGGCGATCCATGAGGATCGCGTCGTATGCTGCTTCGATCGATTCCAAACGTTTCATGTCACCGCTGTACTGCTCAGCTAGGCGCGTGCGGGCCTCTTGCACTTCATCAAAGGAAGCATCTTCATCGACTTCAAGCAGTTGATAGGGAGTTGGCTCACTCATAAAAAACTCCGTAAGTGGGAAACTCAGTCGCTGCATAGCGCTGAGAGGGAAACGACCCTTCGGCTACGCGAGCGCGCATAGCCCGGGCGGTTTCAACCGTAAGACAACATTACACGGGGATTGTGTGATTCGGTGTACCTTTGTAATGTACTTTCACTGTTTACAATTACCACCTCAAACCTCACAATCGGCGATCGCATAATATTTGATCCTTATAGCCTCCATGAGAGGGGTAATGTTAGCTTGCGCCTTAGTTTACGGTCGGTACTATATTTAGGACACTAACTTAACTCAATAAATTTGTTTAATCCTAAATTTCCCGATTCAAGGAGCTAGCTGAGCATTCCTTGGTAGGTCTTTAAACTCTTACCCTTAACGTAGTACCCAGGTACGCATGACTGTCAACTGTGGTTTAAGTCAAAGGCCAAAAGCCAAGCGCGTGTCTTTAGACCTGGGTCGTTGACTGTAATAACCCGCCTCGGTACTCTCGTTATCTGGAAATTGGGTTTAAAACCCCGTCCTTCTAGAACGGCTTTAATTTCTTAAATCCATTCCTAAAAATCAGGGAATTGCTGGTATTTGTAGTATACTACAATAGTCAAGGTTAAACTCAGGAGCCTCAAGTGAAACAGTTAAGACACACTTTTAGGCATAAATTGTTGGACCGAGAGCCGCGAATACTCTTAAAACAGCTAGAGAATCAACGCATTCTTTTTACCAGAAAAAAATAATTTGGTTCATTTGTTAAGTAGGGTAGGGCATACCCGAACTCGCTTGTTCATATCAAGCGTACGCTTTTGGAGATAGACCCTAGGCGGGTTGCTGTGAGTTGAACTCGTCAATTGGTATTTTGTACGGTTGAAAAGTTTAAGAAGTGCCTTCATGACATAGCGCTTAAAGGTCTGTCGATGAATTAAGAATCCCCACGCCTTCAGACCCGGGAGTGTCAAAGAGCAATCTTAACAAGAGAGGAAAGGGGGGCGGGGGCCCCGGCGGCTTTCCCAAAAGTTGGGCTGCTAGTTTTTAGTGATTTAAAACCGGAACCAGCAAACCTTAGGAAGGTAGAAGCTAGAAGGCATTCGGGATTCGTAAATAAAAAATAATGAATCCAAAGATTTTTATTTTTATCTTGACCGTCTAAAATTTTACCTTCTGCCAAATGCCCTCAGAAGGAACAAGTCCTGGCGGCGCTCACAATTCCGGACCACTGGACTTTTTTAAGTCGATCGCGGCGGTAGGAAAAAAAGCGAGCCGAGTCAGAATAAGTACAGAAAGGAGCGATCGCCACTTGAGAAAGATCGATTCCCAACTGCTGCAATTGCAGAGCATTGCAGATGCGAACATCCAAGCGTACCTTTCCCGGTTCTGGATCGGGCAAGACAGGCGATTCGGGCAGTTGATCCAAAAACTCTAGAATGCCGTCGGCTGTCGCATTAACGGCACTCAAAGGAGCAATGGTGGCTCCCAGTTCCGCTGCCACTGCCACAGATACCTGGTAAACCTTTCCAGCGATCGCCGGCCCCATAGCAATCTTCAGATTTTCTAGTTGACTGCCTTGTGCCACAAGTTGAGCGATCGCCTCTGGTAATATCTTAGCAGCAGTCCCGCGCCAACCGGCGTGAACTGCAGCAACCAGTCCCGTGCGACCGTCAGCAATCAGCACCGGCACGCAGTCAGCCGAGCAAACCCAGAGCGCCTCCAATTCTTGCTCGGCCACCAAGCCATCAGCCTCAGCATAGTTTGGGGCAGCGGTGGACGGGTCCGGAGCCACAACAGGGAGCAACTGACTGGTTTTGAGTACCCCATTGCCGTGTACCTGTTGGAGTCGATAAACCTTAGCTCCGGGTTCGAGAACTTCCGTCAGCTCGATCGGCCCCTGCGGCGAGAAATCGCGGGTAAAAAAGCCGTGACGCCAGCGAGAAAGCAAGCTGCAAGTCAGATAGGGCAAGCCTTCTGAACTCTGCCACTCCCAACTGATACCGTCTGGTTGTCCGGCGCACTCAGAGTCAGGAAAATTTGTCAAGCGATCGCCAGCTACAGTCATGAAACCTATCCTTACCCAAGCGAATCATTTGCCTTGTATTCTAAACAATCAACAATTTTGGCGACTAAGTTTAAATCGACGATCGGCTTTAATCAAAAAATCGCGATTCCTCGGCGCTTAACTCCGGCGGACGCCACCAAAATTGTGCATTACCCTCTTAGCCAAATTTCGGCAACTAATTAACATACACGGACGCCAAAGCGCTATCATCATTGTGACCGTCACAGACGACTTGCGGCGATCGAGCTCGAAAAAACCAGGGTATCCATCGCGACTCGACCCAGGGGCATTCTACTTGTTCGATGCGCCAAAAAAATTGCCTCAAGCCCGGTAAAATCATTTAGGGCTGTATAAAGACAAGGATTGCAATACATTCGATCCTGACTTCGATCTCCTTGTACCCCCTGTTGAGTTGGGAAAAAAAATCGTGAAACCAGTTCCAGACAAGCAAATAACAGCCCATTTGAACACCAAACAGCAAAAAAAGAACCCTACAGGCGCCCGGACTCGATCGCGCCTTTTGTCCGATCGCTCACTGCTGGTGGGACTGGGTTGCCTTGCCAGTCTGGGACTGCTCAGCCAAGGCTTAGTTTGGGCCCAAGCCGAAACTCCGCCAGCAGAACAAGCCGTCCCCGGCGCAGCAGACCTCCAGCCATTATTTGAAGCTCCTCTCCCGCCCCCAGAACCCGAATACAGCCAAGGGTCGCCAGAACCCGACCCGGAACCGCAGGCAGAAGTTCCGCCGCCCGAGCCTTTCGATGCCGAACCGCCCAGCGAGCCGGAGTACGCCACCGAACCACCTCCCACCCAATATTATCTGCCGGAACCCGCGCTGATTCCCCTGCCAGAAGCGACGGCCCAGGAGCCACCTTTTGAAGCGCCAGTTAACCCAGCCCACGCTGAAATCGACCAAACAGACTACAGCGTTGGCGCTACCAGCGAGTACGAAGCGCCAACAACCATAGAGTTTGCAGAACGATCGAACGGCTGCGAAGAAGGTGGCGGTTTGTGCGCGCCTCCTCCTGTTTCCGAGCCGGTGACGGCAGATGCAGCAGAGCCCAACTACAGCCCGGAAACTCCGATCGCAGACGACGGCTATATTGCAGCCCCTCCTCCTCGAAATCTGCCCGATCGCCTTCCGGGCGATGTTCCGGGAACTGTTGCCGGAAATAGTAGCGGGAATCCTGTCGGTAAACTCGGTCAAGCCGTTCAACAAATAGGCCGCCGGGTTTGGGGGGGTTCAAACCCGCCGGAATCAGCTTACGCACCAGAGCGCTACTCGGCAGACGCCGGATACTCCGCAGACGCTGGATACTCCGCAGACGCCGGATACTCCGCAGACGCTGGATACTCCGCAGACGCCGGATACTCCGCAGACGCTGGATATTATGCCGGACCTGCATCTTACAGCGACGGCCCTCCAGCGCCCAGCATGGGACTCGGGCCGGTTCAAGTCGGTGCGATTAGTGTCAGCAGCGGCAGCAATACAGGTTTTGCTTTCTACAATCTCACGCCGCGTCCCGCAGGCCGGCCCGGAAATGGCAACACCAGCCTGCTGTTTCCGCTATCTATTGCTACGGCAATTACTTCGCCGTTTGGATGGCGGACTCATCCAGTTCTGGGCTACGGCAGGTTTCACACCGGAACAGACTTGGGGGCCCCGCTGGGAACGCCGGTACTGGCCGCCTATGCAGGTCAAGTGGCGATTGCCGATTGGTTGGGCGGCTACGGTTTGACGGTGGTTCTCAACCACAACAAAAACTCTCAGGAAACTCTCTACGGCCACCTTTCGGAACTGTTTGTGAAACCGGGAGAGTGGGTGAAACAGGGAGAGACCATCGGCCGCGTCGGCAGTACGGGAATGTCTACAGGGCCTCACCTCCACTTCGAGGTTCGGCAAATGACTGACCAGGGTTGGGTGGCGATCGACCCTGGTTCTCAGCTAGAATTCGCTCTGGCAAGAATGGTCGGCACTTTGGAAACCGCCAAAGTACCGAAAATGCCGAAAATGGTGGAAATACAAACCGCTAACGGACTCAAGGATCTGGAAAACGATCTGCCCCAGCTTCCACCTCTGCCGCTGGGAATGGACATCGAAGTTCACAACCTCCAGCCGCCATTCCCGGAACTGTTAAAAGCTGACACTTCCGGGCCCAAAGACAAGCAAGCCCCCAAACCCAAAACTCAGAAGCAAGCTAGCAGGTAAACATGGCGGCTTGGATAGATTAATTTTTTTAGGGGCGGGCTATTCGCCCACCCCTAAAAAAATTGATGTTTTGTAGAAAGGGGACTCCTAGTCTGTTGCTGAGCATGGTGCAAGATGTGTTGATATCAGATCCGATGGATTTCTCTTTACCAGAAAAAGCCTGGGAACGACGAAAAACCAATAAAAATGGGTAACTTGCAGCTTATGCTAATAGCGCAGCATTTGTGGGAATTAATTTTATTTCTGATTATTGTAGTCTGCCCGATTCCCTTAAGCTTGTTTCTTGCCTTCGAGAATCAGAACGAATACAAGAACTATTCATTTCCCCATTTTCTCCTCGTACTCCTGACAGGATGGAGCATTGCACAAGTTTGTATCGGCTTGATTTTAGGAAGTGCCGAGCGACTAAATATTTCTGCGGTCATTATAGTAGAAATTCTGATTTGTGCGATCGGCTTAATCGTCATTTATGGCAAAAACCACACAGCTTTTACCTTCTCGCAATTGCCGATTCCCCGAATCAAGCAATCTCTGAGCCAATCAGAATCCCTAATTATTGTTGCCACCGCTGTTGCAGGAGTTGTGCTGCTGGAAACTCTCGCAACCAAACCCACAACCAATTATGATTCATTGTGGTTTCACCTGCCTGCGATCGCCCGATGGTATCAAACCCATTCATTTACATTATTAGATGCCGCCGGAAATTGGATTTTCGAGCACGAGCAAGCACGAATATATCCCTACAATTGGCACGTTTTGTCTGCTTTGTGTTTGCTCCCCTTCGGAGAAGATTTTCTCACAGCTTTTCCCATGCTAATTTCGTGGGTACTTGAGGGAATTGCCGTTTATCTATTGAGCGTAAAATTTGGAGCCACCCGAATTCACGGTATGGCAGCAGCATCTTTAGTATTGACAGTACCGATGGTGCTAAACCAAGTTAACACCATTCACTCCGACTTACCGCTAGCTGCAATATTTACAGTGGGTTTGTATCTAGGTTTATCCTATCATAGCAGCAGATCGCAATCCGAACTCTCCCTATTTTTGGCAGCCGCCGGAATGCTAGCCGGAATAAAAATCACCGGGATAGTCTATGCAGCCTCACTTTTAGTAGGATTAGCAATATTAGAAATTAAAAGATTCGCCCTTAATAAAAATTCCCCACCAGCTAATTTTAGAATTCGCCACTTTATCAAACCAGTCTTGCTGTGCGGCATAGCTTGTTGCTTGTTTTTAGGAGGTTTTTGGTATGCGAGAAACTTGCTGCACATCAATTATCCTGTCGGCGATGCCAGCGATATTAAAGTTCCCTTACAGCCTGTTCCCTTACCGTCTCCCGTACAGCAGCCAACACCTCCCGTACAGCAGCCAACACCTACCCTACCTGCGTCGCCCACTTCGCCGTCTTTCAATGCTTGGCAAAGCACTTTAGTAGCTCAATTTAATCCCAGCAATATTTCCCACTGGCAAACTCTCGGCTGGCAAATCATCATTAGATTGCAACTGCCATTTCTGGCGATCGCACTTCAGGTATTGGCAGCGCCTCTGGCTTTGATCGAAGGTAAAACCCGAATAATTAATCAAAATAATATTATTTTAATTGTACTTCTCGCCAGCACAGGAATTCTGTATCTAATTACACCTTACACGTCCGGTACTGCGGGAGAGTCGATCGGTCTACTCAGCCCTTTACTGGGTTTTAACCTCAGATACGGATTTCCCTTTTTAAGCGTACTCGCCATCGCCGCAGCAGCTACAGCAACTCTCTTGAAAACTCAAAATCAAGTTGTTCTGGCAGTGGTTTTGGTTAGTATTTTTTTCGGAATTACTAGCAACACAATTTTTGATAATATTAAAAATGCTTCTTTCACCAGAGATAGTATTGTTTGGGGGAGTTTGTTGATTGACAAATTTAAGTCTAACCCATTAGAAGCTATTAATGATATCGCAACAATATTAGCCCCGATTTGGCAAGATATATTAAGAGCTCCGATATTTTATCTTGTGTCAATGACGCTGGCTGCGATATTGTTGAAAATCAATCCTGGTTTAGGATGGCTGAATCATCTATTTCCCACCCGAAAAAAAACGATTTACATAGTGATAATTGGTGTTTGTATAGGATTGATAGTAATTGGTCATTGGAGGGAAAAGCGAGATATTGCTCGCGCCGAACTGTATCGCGGCATTTACGAGTATATTGATAAAAATACAGTACCCGATGAAAGAATAGGCTTCTTTTTAAGTTTCCGCAGCTACCTATTTTACGGGAGAAATTTGGACAGACAAGTCTTATATGTGCCGTTTAGAGCCGATCGACTTTCGGCATGGATTGACAACCTCCGGCAAAACAAAATTAGGACTGTGGGATTCGGACCGCTGACTCCGACAGACGCAGCTACCAGAAAAGCTCTATCTTGGCTGACAAGTGCCGAGGGCCCGCTGCAACCAGTTTTCGGAAAAGATTTTAATACTGAGCCGATGTTGTATCGCTTGAAAAATTAAAATATATCAGTTATACTTAGGATCGCGAATTAAATAACTTACAATTTTAATTGTTATTCTGGGATGGGCGTCCCGCCCGTCCTTTTTGGACGGGCGGGACGCCCATCCCACAAACTTGTGGAAGTTATTTAATTCTCATTCCTTAGGACTTACGAACGGGTGTTCAGAAACCGGGTTTTTTAACCCAAATACTTGCTTAGAACCCTCAATATCGCTTAAAAAACCCGGTTTCTTTGTGGGCGAGTGCGTAACCCCTAATCATGAACCAAGCTAAAACTCTATTTTCAATTATTGTTCCGACTTACAATCGCCCAGATAAATTAGTGGCGTGTCTCCAGTCTTTTGTGGCACTGGAATATCCGCGCGATAAATTTCAAGTCATTGTCGTCAACGACAGCACCGAAATATCTGTAGAAACTACAATTTCCCCTTTTCTTCATCAGCTAAATCTCACACTTCTGACACAACCCAACTCCGGCCCGGCAACGGCGCGAAATACTGGAGCTTTTGCCGCCAAAGGCAAATTTTTAGTGTTTACAGACGATGATTGTACTGTGGCGACAGATTGGCTGCAAAATCTGGAAAATCGATTTGTGGAAACACCAGACTGCTTAATCGGAGGTCGAACTGTAAACGCGCTGCCTGATAACATCTATTCTACTGCCAGCCAGCAACTGATCGATTACCTTTACAGTTACTATAATGCTATTGGCGATCGCGCGGAATTTTTCACTTCTAACAATTTTGCCTTGGACGCTGAGACTTTCCAAAAAATCGGCGGCTTTGACACGACTTTTTCTCTAGCGGCTGGAGAAGACCGGGAATTTTGCTTTCGCTGGCTCAATTCCGGCTACGGCGCGGTCTACGCTCCCGAAGTTACAGTCTATCACTCCCACGCACTAACTCTACGCAAATTTTGGCAACAGCAATTCAATTATGGTAGAGGTGCTTTTTTGTTTCAGCAAATTATCTCGAAACGTGCGGCTAATCGGAAGCTACAACATCCGTCATTTTATCTCAATTTGCTAACTTATCCATTGTTCCATGCACCAGGCCTTCAAAAGCTATTAATTGCAGCATTGTTTTTAGTTTCTCAGGTGGGAATTGCTGCGGGGTTGTTTTGGGAGAAAAACAATTTTGTTGAGGAATAGAGTTGGATTTTTGAACCGCAGAGAACGCAGAGAACGCAGAGAGAGAAGTAAGAGTTATAGCCTTTCTCAGTAACATGAGGTACTCATAGGGCATAGGGCATAGGGCATAGGGCATAGGGCATAGGGCATAGGATTTGCCCCCATACCTCACCACGCGATCGAACCGCTATAGCAATCCTAAATCATTTGTGAATTTCTTACTCCCGGACCGCGGGTTCGGGGAGGGCTGGGGTGGGGTAAAAAATTTACGACTCATTTAGAATTGCTATATATTAGGTGCGTTAGCTTTGAGCGGTCAATTATTGATAAAATAATTCGCGGACGGGGCACCCTACAACTACAACTCACAGTGAACAGTCAACAGTCACGGAAGCTGCAACCGGAATCGATATCAAATATGAGCAAGGTGTGCGGGGCGCACCCTTCGATTAAATAAATCCGTGTTCTGCTAAGAATTCTGGTGTAATTGTTCCCAAACTGTTGATTGCGGGGGTTTCTTCCCAAGGTTCGGGATGCGATTTTGAGCCGCTGCCCAGAAATTTTGCGACATATTTACCGAGAATATCTGCTTCTAAATTAACTAAACTTCCTGGTTGCAAATGGCTGAGGTTTGTCTCGGAAAAACTGTGGGGAATTACGGCAATTTCAAACCAATTACCGTCAGCATCGCAATCGGCCACGGTTAAGCTGATGCCGTTGACGGCGATGCTGCCCTTGGAAACGATGTAAGGCGCGATTTGGCGCTGCCATCCCGAATTGGCGGATGGTGGGGCAGTAAACCGCATCTCCCAAGCGTTGGCGGTTTGGGTTGATGTCGCTAAAGTACCGATCGCATCTACGTGTCCCGTCACGAAATGTCCCCCCAATTTGCTACCGGCGCGCAGGGAGGTTTCTAAGTTGACCCAAGCATCGGGGAATGCACCCAAAGTAGTGCGGCGCAGGGTTTCTGGGGAAGCTACGGCGACAAAACCTTGTGGCAGAACTTCCACAACCGTCAAACAGACTCCATCCACGGCTACGCTGTCCCCAATGGCTAAATCTTGTAAAATTTGATAGGAGTGGGTGGAGGTGCAGGAAATTTGGAAATAATCGTTGCCTAGCGATTTCAGCTTTCCGAGAGATTGAATTAGTCCTGTAAACATAAGTATTTTTCCGTAGTCGATCGCTTATTTACATCAAACCACAGGCACAAACCAGACGCAGGAGCTTTTGCCGTCCCCCTCGACCCCGACCCGAGCCCATCTCAAATCTCAAATCTCCAATCTCCAATCGACAGTCCACGATTCGTTGCAGATTCAGGCGAAGATCGAGTCATACTGGATTTAGGTCATAAGTATGTCCAACTTCTCTATTGCCTTACAGTTTCTTAATTCTATGAGGCCGATCGAATGATTGAAATGAAAGTCGCTGGAATTGCCTTAGATGCAGCCACGCGCAGTCCTATTGTCCTATTGAGAGACGCTACTGAGCGACGCGCTTTGCCTATTTATATCGGTCAGGAGCAGGCAAAGGCTATTATTAGTTCTCTGGAAGGTCACAAGCCTCCTCGACCTTTAACTCACGATTTGATGGTCAATTTTTTAGAAGCCTGGAATCTTACCTTGGAGCGCATAGTTATTCACTCGCTGCAAGATAACACGTTCTATGCCGTGCTGATCGTCCGTCAAGGAGAAGTTAAAAAAGAGATCGATGCCCGACCTAGCGACGCGATCGCCCTAGCCCTGCGCACGAATAGCCCCATCTGGGTGATGGAAGAAGTCGTCGCCGATGCTTCCATACCGGTCGATCGAGATGCTGATGAAGCCGAACGCCGGGCCTTCCGGGAATTTATCTCAAACCTCCGTCCAGAGGATTTGATCAAGAGAAGCGGCTTTAGCCCGGGCGAAACGTCCTAACATTTATGCGCTATCGACGGTTTGGCAAAACTAACTTGCACCTGTCCGTATTTTCCTTGGGAACCATGCGCTATTTGGCTTCTGAGGAAACTGCCTGTCAGACTGTACAACAGGCCCTGTCTCAGGGAATCAATCACCTGGAAACGGCGGCGGGTTACGGTTGCAGCGAGGAATATCTCGGGGCGGCCCTCTCGGCTGGTTTGTCTGTCCATCGATCGCGCTTCCACGTCACTACGAAAATTTGCCCAACGGAGGATGCAGCAGCAATGGAACGCTACATCGACTCATCCCTCAAACGCCTGAATTTAGACTATATCGACTGTCTGGCAATTCACGGTTTGAATACTTGGGAACATTTGGCGATTGTGCGATCGCCCGCAGGCTGCATGGAAGCTGTCCGCCGCGCCCTGGCTGATGGTCGCATTCGGCACGTCGGCTTTTCGACTCACGGGCCTCTGGATCTGATTTTGGCTGCAATCAGTACAGATTTGTTTGAATTTGTCAATCTGCATTATTACTATTTTTTTCAGCGCAACGCCCCGGCAATTGAACTCGCCAAGCACAAAGATATGGGCGTTTTCATCATTTCCCCAGCCGATAAAGGAGGGCAACTCTACACGCCCCCGGAAACTCTGGCACAATTGTGCTCGCCTTTCTCGCCTTTAGAGTTGAACTATCGGTTTTTACTCAGCGATACTAGGATTGGGACTCTGAGTGTGGGGGCTGCAAATGCGACCGAATTAGAGCAACCTCTGAAATATGCCGATAGCGACTGGACCCTCACTAGGGAAGAAATCGCTGCGTTCGATCGGCTAGAATCGGTGATTGCAGCCAGTTTGAAAACCGACAAATGCAGCCAGTGCTATGCCTGTTTGCCTTGCCCGGAAAACATCAACATTCCCGAAGTATTGCGGCTTCGCAATCTCGCCGTTGGATGCGACATGATTGACTTTGGCAAATACCGCTATGCAATGTTTGAAAATGCCGGACACTGGTTTCCTGGTAGCAAAGGCAACCGCTGCACCGATTGCGGCGAATGTTTGCCCAGGTGTCCCGAAAAGTTAGACATCCCAACTTTGCTCAAAGATACTCACCAGCGACTCGGCGGTAAAGCAGGTAGGCGGTTGTGGGATTGAAAACAAGGTGAAGCAGGGAAAAGGTCGATCGAGCGTATTACAAAAATTCATTCAATTTATCGTCAAACATGGTAATCTATAGACATCTATTTGGCTTTCTTCTAACTCCCGGGGCAACCAAATCCCCAAGCCAGAAACCCTTATGCACATTGTAGAAAAGTATATTATTGACAAAAACCACTCTCTTTTTAAAGAGGCAGAAAGCTTATGCTTTCTCTCGAACAATCTTTTCAACTACGCTAACTATATCATCCGTAAAAATTTATTATTTAAAACCGGAGAATATCTCAACTACAACGCTATCCAAAAGCAATCTCATGGAACCCCAGACTATACAGCTTTACCCGCCAAAGTCTCTCCGCAAGTATTGTTGAGATTGCATGAGAGCGGGCAAGCTTTTTTTGCAGCCAAAAAAGAATACAAACAACATCCAGATAAATTTAAGTCGGCGCCCAGAATTCCCAAGTACAAACACAAAACTCTCGGGCGCAACGTTATCACCTATACATCCCAATCAGTCAGTAAATCTGCCTTGAAAAAAGGTTTAATACACCTGTCTCAAACGCAGATAGTCTTGGCAACACACGTTAAAGAAGTATGTCAAGTACGAATTGTCCCTGGGATCTACCGCTACAAAATAGAAATTGTCTACTTCAAGCCTGTTTCCCTTGATAGGAGGGTCACGGAAACTATTGCAGGGATTGATATAGGCTTAAACAATCTTGCCACTTTGACGGAGAATCAGCCGGGATTTAAACCATTAATTATCAACGGGAAGCCTCTCAAATCAATCAATCTTTACTATCATAAAAATAAGGCGAGTCTGCAATTTAAATGGCAGCCGGAAATCAAGACATCTCATCGTTTAAGGAGGTTAACCCACAAACGCAACTGTAAGATAGATAATTACTTGCACCGCGCGAGTCGCTCCATTATCAATCATCGGGCAGCTAACTCGATAGAGACACTGGTGATTGGTAAAAATGACGGCGGTCAAACAGGGAGAAATTTGGGCAAGAAAACGAATCAAAACATGGTGTCAATACCCCATGCCAAGTTTATTGAAATGTTGACTTATAAAGCCCAATTACTCGGAATCAATATCAATGTCGTGCTAGTAACAGAAGAGTACACATCTAAGTGTTATTTTCTGGATAACGAACCTTTATGGAAACAAGATTATTATCAAGACAGGGGAATTAAGAGGGGACTGTTTCGGACCCGAAACGGGACTTTGATTAATGCATATGTGAAGGGTTCGTTAAATATCATCCGAAAAGCATTCCCCAACGCTTTTGTAGAGGGGATAGAGGGGGTAGTAGTACCTCCGGTAAGGATTACTCCTTACAAAACGGCTTGCTAGACAGGTGTCTATATTTGTCTGTAAAGCTGATAACTATCTAAGTGTTGCAATAATTAGGCTAAACTTTGGTTGAACTGAATTGACGATAAAGTCGAGGGAAAAACTACTTAGCTTGGGGACTGTCTGCCGGAGCATCCCGATTTGGCAAAAAGCGTTTTTGAGGATTGCGAGCATCCTGCACAGCAAAGCCTATATCTCGCTTTGTGCTCTCCGGCTCGCAATCCTGTGAAAGCACTCATTGGGATGCTCGCAACAAACTTTAAATAGGAGCTGACAGTAGATGTAAAAACAACTAAATAAGACAATCTCATAGAACAGCGAGAAATTGATTTCTTTGAGAA
The DNA here is from genome assembly GCF_036702495.1 of Microcoleus sp. C2D2. Lineage (NCBI taxonomy): Bacteria > Bacillati > Cyanobacteriota > Cyanophyceae > Oscillatoriales > Microcoleaceae > Microcoleus > Microcoleus sp. C2D2. The sequence continues at coordinate 35,463 of NZ_JAUBTO010000069.1, forward strand.
TACCCCAGTCATTTTCTTGCTTTGTTGGGCCCGGCGAGAGGGAACCATTTTATGATGAGTGATTAACCGAACTCGATATAAAACCTAAAATGGTTCGACTGAGCGCTCACACCGAAGTCAAAAATCAAAAATCAAAAATTGATTGCCTTCCAGATTAATTTATCGCGTATCATCTACAACCGATTCAGCATCTACTACTATGGCTCATACTCAGTTAAACGACAGCCAGCAAAATAGTCGGCAGCAAACTAAAGTTGTGACTTCCGAAAGAAGATTGAAAGCAGCTTTCAGGCCCTGCACCTACAACTTATCTATTACCAGAAAACAGCTAATCGGACTCCTGGCTTTACAAACAATGTTGCCAGTCGGACTAACGGGAGCAGCACTTTGGCTAACATCGGCACTTGGCAGCAATCAACTGCAAAATCAAGCTAAATCAGAGCTGGGCCTTAGTGAAATTAACTATAATCTCAAACTCGATCGCGCCGCCGAGCTTTTGCAAAACTCCTCTGACAGCAAAACGATCGCCCAAACAGTCTTAGATTACAACAGCGGTAATAAGATATCAGATTTGGAAAAACCTGTCAAGCAAATTCTGGAAAATCAAGTCAAAACAGGGTCCATAGACAGTGCTGCCTTAGTTGTAAAAAACGGGGAGATTGTGGCTAGCGTCAACCCCAACGATTCGGGAAAAAGTTTTAACCTGCAAAAAATAGTCGATCGAGTATTCGCTGCAAAAGAGCCAATTACCGCCAGCGAAATCATTGCCAACTCAGAAGTTCAGGAACAATTGGCATCTTTGCCGCCCGCATCGGGTTCACGCCCTGTTCTCGTCCGCTATGCAGCAATTCCCATAAAAGATCCCAAAAATCAGACAGTGATTGCTGCCTTAGTGTTAGGAAAAATTATCAGCCAAACCTCGGTAGTTGCTAGCAGCGAAACCCTCAATTTACAGGGCGGCGGATATGGTGCTATCTACGCACCGCTGGCTGACGGCAACTTTGTTTTGACAAGTTCGCAAACATTTACAAAAAACCAACAGTTACCAGACTTGCTGGCAGAAAAATCGCTGCTGAAATCTGCACTCGCCGCCGGTGGCAAATTAGTCGCCGCAGACGTACAAACAGGCAGTCAAACTCATGCAGTAGCTGCGCAATCCCTGGACAATTTAGCCGGAAAACCCGCAGCAATTTTAGTGCGGGGCATCCCCAAAACCTCGATCGAAACTTGGTGGGGCAACAACTGGCTGCTGCTGGCACTGTCTGCCGCTGCCGTTGTCCCCTTCGCCTTGGCAGTTGCAGTCACCCGCCGGATTGCCAAACCCACAAACTCAGATTTATCAACAGCAGACGGTAATTGGCCATCTAACTCCCCCGCCGAACCGCAGCAGCGATCCCGGAAGTTATATCTAATTTCTGACAATTTAAATGGAGGCGAATTCCCCGATTTATTCCCAAAAAAATCGAGTTTAAACGGTCAATTAGCGGTAGATTTTCGATATAAAAAATTTGCGGGCGATCGGGCGATCGCAAATTTCCCAATCCCGCTAACTTTCCCACCCCCAGAATTGCCCGCACACGGCGTCTCAACGCAGTCGGGGACGGTACATACAGAACTAGAAAAAAGCGCGATCGCCTTAAATCAAGTGCAGGAAGCTTGGCAAGACTTAAATCGCCTCAACATGGAATTGCAGCGAGAAATACTCAAACACCAAAACACTCAAAAATCCCTGCAAAAAAGCGAAGCACTGCTGCAAGCGATTTTAGACTACTCAACAGCAATGATTTACATCAAAGATGTTGACGGAAAATACCTGCTCACAAACCGCCATTTTGACAATTTGTTCCACTTGGAAAAAGAGCAAATAACAGGTAAAACCGACGGCGATATTTTTCCCCAAGACAAAGCAGCAGTCCTGCGAGAAAATGACCTGAAAGTTCTCGAAGCCTGCTCGCCCCTAAGCATGGAAGAAGTCATCCCTCAAGACGACGGCGCGCACACTTATATTTCTCTCAAATTTCCCCTTTGCAACGAAGAAGGCACAGCTTATGCAGTCGGTACAATTTCTACAGACGTGAGCGATCGCAAACTGGCCGAGATCGCCCTAGAAAAAGCCAAAGCAGAACTAGAAATAGAAGTCGCACAGCGCACCCTATTCCTCCAACAAGCCAACGAACTCTTGCAGTTTGAACTCGCCGCCAAAGTCCGCGGCGCAATCGCCGTCAGACAAATGACAGCTCAGGTAGCCCGACACGCCAGAACAGTTGACGGCATTCTCGGCGCCTCCCTCGACCTAATTTTTCTAGTAGATCGATCGGGAAGGTACACTTATGTCAGTCGCACCGCCGCTCAAGCTGCCGGCATGGACTCCAGAGAAATGATTAGCAAAACCTGGCAGGAATTAGGCTGGTCGCCAGACATTATGCAGCGGGTTCACGAAGAATGCGACGGCATATTTGCCACAGCCGAGCCCAAGAAAGGCGAAGTAATCGTCCCCACGGCAATCTGGGGAACCCGCGACTACGAGTACATTCTCAGCCCGCTTTTTGCCACTGACGGCAGCGTCGAAGCGGTGGTGGCGACACTGCGGGATATCACCGAACGCAAAGACGCGGAGGAAGCGTGGCAGTTGGCCAAAGAAGCCGCAGAACTCGCCAACCGCGCCAAGAGTGCTTTTCTGGCAAACATGAGCCACGAGTTGCGCACTCCCCTGAACGCGATTATCGGCTACAGCGATATGCTGGTGGAAGATGCCGAAGAGTTAGGCAACTTAGAGGTAGTCTCGGATTTAGACAAAATTCGCACTGCTGGCAAACACTTGCTGCGGCTGATAGACGACATTCTCGACATCTCCAAAATTGAAGCAGACAAGATGGAGATTTACCTCGAAAGCTTCGATGTCGGCGGCTTAATTGAGGAGGTGGCAACAACCATCAAACCGCTAATGGATAAAAACCGCAATACTTTGCAACTATTGAGTTCTGACAATGTCGGCGCTATGCACGGGGATTTGATGAAAGTGCGGCAGGTAATTTTGAATTTGCTCAGCAATGCTGCTAAATTTTCTACTAATGGGGCGATCGTACTTTCAGTTGAAAGAATTACAAGTGAAGAATTAAAAAATAAATATCAACCGAGAGTTGCTCAAATGTTAATTTTGGATTCAGACTTTTTAATTTTCCGAGTGACGGACACGGGCATCGGCATGACACAAGAACAGCAAGAGCGGCTGTTCCAACCTTTCACTCAAGCCGACAGTTCAACTACTCGCAAGTACGGCGGTACTGGTTTGGGACTGACTATCAGCCAGCGTTTCTGTCAGATGATGGGCGGCGATATTGAAGTTACTAGCCAGTTAGATTGCGGTTCTACTTTTACTGCTTTTCTACCTGCTTCATTGTTTAAGCGATCGGAATTTTAACAATGAAAACAGCAGCAATAAGAGCAATAAGAGTCGGCGGTTTCAACCGCTACTATACAAACAATGTCCGCCTCCGCGGACTGAAGAATAATAAAATTAACTTCCAGGCTGGAGCCTGGGAACCTAAATCTAGAGGCTCTGCCTCGCTTGGAAATATGGAGGCAGAGCCTCCGGATCTGCCTCGCTTGGAAACATGGAGGCAGAGCCTCCGGATCTGCGTTACTAGGCTGGAGCCTAGTAACGAGTAATTTAAAATTATCAGAAAATTGGGTTGAAAACCCCGTCCTTATAGGACGGCTTTAATTCAAGTATAGATATAAAAAATTCCACCTTTTAAATACAAAGAAGTATGACAAATCCTGCAATTAAGTAGACTTTTAGTTTAAGATAAAACCAGGCTAACAACAAATAGGAGGTGAGTCAATCTTGTTGACAAACTATGTTTACAAACTTCGTCCAAATCCAACGCAAGATTTAAAAATGTCAAACTGGGTGGATATGTTGAGAGGTCACTATAACTGGTGTCTGAACGACAGAATCATTCAATATAACCAACAGTTTTTTCAAGGGGACTACTGTCAGATAATTCATGAGGTTGAAGCTTGTCCATTAACCTGCTTCGTCAGTAAAAATGGTGCAACTGGCAATCCTTGGAAAGATTGCAAGGTAGATAAAGAAGGTAAACTCAAGAATCCTCGTCGCAGTGCTAGTGATATTCAAATCACATCCTTACCTGATTTAAAAACATCTAGGCCTTGGTATAGTGGAATAGACTCAACTGTTCTACAGCAGAACGTTAAACGTTTAGATACTGCCTACAAAAACTTCTTTGAAGGTAGAGGATTTCCTCAATTCAAAAACCGTAGTAACTTTACTTCTTTTACTTTTGTGATGGGAGTCAAGATACAAGGTAACAAAATCTACTTGCCCAAACTAGGGTGGATGCGGTTTTATAACTCACGTTCAATCCCTGATGGTTTCACTATTAAGGCTTGTGCTGTCAGGAAGCGTCAAAATGGTTGGTACGTGTCTATTCGGATCGAGAACAAGTCTGTTCCCGATTACATTGCCAAAGCTCTTGAGGATGTGGTTAAAGTAATTGGATGCGACTTGGGGATTGCAAAACTGGTTCATCTTTCCGATGGATATCAGATAGAAAATCCCAAATTCTCAACCAATAAAAAAGTTAAACGCACCTTAAAAATTAGACAGAGACGGGTTAGTCGCCAAGTCAAAGGTAGTAATAATCGGAAAAAAGCAGCTAAAAAAGTAGGACTATTACACCAAAAAATTAGCGATCGGCGTCAAGCGCATCAATGGAAAACGGCCCACAAAATAGTGGAGCGAAATATAGACGCAATTGATGCGAGAAAATTTACATATTTCTGGAATGCTACGTCGTTGTCTAGTGAAAACTGACGAGAAAACGG
>NZ_JAUBTO010000070.1:0-19217 GCF_036702495.1 Microcoleus sp. C2D2
TATGTGACTGATGGATGGAAGGTTTACCCCATGTTTATTCCCGATGGAGACCACATTGTTAGCAAAACTTACATGACAAGAGTAGAAGGAGAAAATACAAGACTCAGACATTATCTAGCTCGCTTAAAAAGAAAAACTCTTTGTTATTCTAAATCAGAAAAAATGCTCAAACATTCAATTCGATTACTCATTCACTATCTTAAGTTTAATAGTGTTCCCGTTCCCTATTCAATTAATCATTACGATCGAGTGAGACGAAGATCGCTCAATCGCTAAATCATACCTTAATCCAGCAACGCCCATATTAATTATAATTGCATGGATATCATAAGTTAAATGCCATATCATACCAAATCCGGTTGCATCGGAATGATTAAACCGCGAAGACGCGAAGGAAGAACAGCATCTTCTTCTTTCTCTTCCTTCGCGTCCTTAGCGCCTTCGCGGTTCATTTAATCTTACGACCTATAAGCGATCGTATACTTTGCCGATGAAATGACCGAAAGCATCCAGGATACAAGCCCCCGGATTCATCCGTGGAGAGATAAAAAACCTGTATCCGATGAAACTTGCCCCCCTAATTTATCCGTGGGGTCAATGCTTCAATCTAAAATCTAAAATCTAAAATCTAAAATCGATTGACCTCTGATTTCATCAACTTAAGCACTTTCTTCAATTAAAGCCGCTTCCGCATCCCGCCGTCTGTTCATTCCTCTTGCAATGGAAGTCCCCACCCAAATCCGTTTCATTTGCCGGATGTGTTCAGCAATTCCATGCACATCTTTTTGCGGCACTAAATCTCGGATTGCACGCATTTCCCGGCGGCGGTCTCCCTCCATACTCGTACCGCGATTGAACACCAAACTTACCAATCCTCCCTGAACATCTGCTGGCAATTCTTCAAAACCAGGAAATGCCTTTTTTGTCAGATTGTAAAATTTCGGCACTGTTACCGCATTAAAAACTTCCCACGCTAATTCCCAAGAAATAATAATGTCTCGAACAGTAGCTAAACGCTGTTTCGCAAGTTCTCCTGTCAACCTGCAGCAATCACTCAAACGCTTGCGCTCAACATCCCCTAATTTCTGCCAATCTTGGTTAAAAACTTCTACGCTATTGTAGCCGATGTCGTAACCGATGCCGATCGTAATTCCCGATTGTCCTTCCGGCCAGATTGGACGCTGCTGCAGCTTTTCGTAGTATTCTTGTCCGCCGCCGACCTCGAATTCTAAAATTAGCTCGATCGCCCTGTATGATAAAAGTGACGACCCCAAAAGTTCTCCGGGAAACAAAGCAGCTAGGGTTTCCGAGCCCGCAACTCCGTCAGCCAAAAAACCTTGATTACTCTGAAATTGTTTGAGGGATATTTCAGTTTTCGGCCCAAACTTACCGTCTGCACTCCCTAGATTCAACCCTAATTCCAGCAAGCGTTTTTGCAGTTTAACAACATCGGAACCCGAAGCACCTAATTTTAAAATTTGCACAACCTGTTTTCCTTTGATACTATCGGCAAATTAATTTTTGCTTCAAATTATACCAAAACCCTAATTTACCCAACTATTTGATTAATTCTGCCTCAGTCAGCAGCACAAAATCGCGCGGATTTTTTAACACAAACCAGTCATTTTCTTTAATTAAATCGCCAAAACAGGTTACGGGCGATCGCTCTTCATAAGCCTTGGCAGCCAAGTGATAATCAGATCCGCTCAATTCCAGATTAATCTTTCTCAGCTTCCCCACCACAAACCCCATTAATGTAATTTTGCCTATCGCCGATTCTTCCCCCTGCACTTTATTAATCCATCCTTGGATTGCAACATTAGGCAATGAAGTGATTAAATCGCTGAGAATATCTAATTGAGAACGATTTTCTACAACTTCTAGTGCTTTTAAGTTCCGACACATCACCTCGGCAAAATCCTCAAATTCTTTGTGAGGCGAAAGCAATACTTCCCCCTCCTGACCCGCAGCATTTTTCTTATTCCAAATGAATCCCTCATAAAATTGACGAGCTTTATGCCAGCCATTTATCTGCAAGTATGTCTCTAACACATTTGGCTCGATCGTTTTCAGAATGTGACTATCTCTTACAGTTACTTTCACGGCAAACTTCCCTCGCTAATGCTCTGTATCATTGACTTAAGAGCTGGTACTGTAAACTGATTGCTGCGGGGTAAAGAAACAGTCACATTTGCTATATTTTGTGTTTCTGGCTGTCCCCGCAATGATATCCAGTAACCACAATTCCTCATACACATTTCCGCTTCTGACTGCTGCAACCAGTCTTCTAGATTTTCCGGTACTAAAAGTACAACTAAGATTCGAGGTACTAGGGCATTTCTTCTCAAATCGTTGTAATTTTTGACTTTGAGCGGATCTCGGATGTAGTCGCCGTCTATCACATCTCTTGAAGTACATTTTAATTGTAACTTCAACTCTGGAAAACAAACGCTTCCCTCACCGCTGCCAGCCGTGATTTGTAGGTCGATGCTGTCGAAGTCTAACTCTAACGGATCGATCGAGAAACCTGCCACTGCTGCAACGGCACGTACATAAGCTTTGCTAAAAAGTTCTTTCTGCTGGTTCAGTTCCATTCTACAATAAACCTATGACCAAAATAATTTATTTTATAATAAACCTGTTGCAAAAGTAATTTTGGCCGGAGTACGCGCCCCTGATGCCGCTCGATTGATATGATTTATTAGTCCCTCTATGCTAGGAATTAGTTTGTGTAGTAGCCGTTTCAAAATCCGACTATTATCAGTGAATTTTAACCTTAATTTGTAGAAGTTCTTAGTCTCAAGCGAGAGGGACGAAAGTTTGTGTAGGAGAGGTTTCAACCGCCGACTATTATAAATGAAGTTTCTCACCCGGATTTGGTATTATTCCTAAAAAAACCCGGTTTCTTCAAGAAACCGGGTTTTTCACACTTACGCGGCGTGTTTTCGATACCAATCAATGGTATTTTTCAACCCATCCTTAAACTTCACCTCCGCAACAAAACCAAACCTTTCCTTAGCCCTTTGCGTATCCAAACAGCGGCGCGGCTGACCGTTCGGTTTGTCTGTTTCCCAAACAATTTCTCCCTCAAATCCCATCAATTCGCAAATCGTTTCCACTAAATCGCGAATTTTAACTTCGCTATTGGTTCCCAAATTAACCGGGTCAGGTTCACTGTAAGATTGAGCCGCCATCACAATTCCCCGCGCGGCATCTGTGGAATACAAAAACTCGCGGCTGGGGCTGCCGTCGCCCCAAACTGGCAGTGTTTTGTCTCCCCTTTCTTGCGCTTCGTGGACTTTGCGAATTAATGCGGGGATGACGTGGGAACTTTTCGGGTCAAAGTTATCTTCCGGGCCGTACAGATTTACTGGTAGCAAGTAGATACCGTTGAATCCGTACTGCTGGCGGTAGGATTGCAGTTGCACTAATAAGGCTTTTTTCGCTACTCCGTAAGGTGCGTTAGTTACCTCTGGATAGCCGTTCCACAGGTCATCTTCTTTGAAAGGAACTGGGGTGAAGTTGGGATAAGCGCAAATCGTGCCGACGCAGACAAATTTTTCGACTCCTGCTTCGTAGGCGGCGTGGATTAGTTGCACGCCCATCATCAAATTATCGTAAAATAATTCAGCGGGTTTGAGTTGGTTTAAGCCGATGCCGCCGACGTGGGCGGCGAGGTGAACGATCGTATCTTGTTGGTCGGCGGCGCGCTTGCAGTTTTCCATGACGCGGAGGTCGCAGTCGCGCGATCGAGTTACCGAAATTTTATCAGCATCTGCCCCTGCTTTCACTAACTGGTCGATTACCTGACGGCCCAAGAAACCGGCGCCGCCCGTGACTAGAATGCGTTTGCTGCTTAAATCCAAGCTGGTCATAATTTTAGCCTCGGGATTTTGAATAAGGGTCGAGCGACAATTTCAATTCTAAAGTTGTTGCTTTAGCAAAAAAAGCTTTCAGCTACAGGACTCGCTTGCCCACAAATCTGTTTTAGCTGCCGCAGAGAGGGACAATGCGATCCCTGCACACCCGAAAGTTAGATTTATGAGCCGCGAGTCCTCAACTATCATTTTAATGTTTTTGTTAGCCCGCACATCCGAAAATTTTGCGCTCAATTAAGCTGGTTCTTTGAATGCCGATCGCGCTCATGATTAGATGAGCGAAAAAAAACCATAGTATATTGTTGGAGCGGGTGCCGGTTAAGTATCGCTAGATACAAGTCGCGAGATACAAGCGAGTATAGCAGTGAGTTCACCCGCCCTCCCATGTAATGTTTATTTGTCGCTACCTACTTAGCTGAACCCCTAGAGAATATGAATTCTTGTAAATTCGCTGAATAATCAGGTAGTAATTGGTATGCTTACATAAGCTACCGTTTAAAACTAGCGTTGAAGCATCAGGTTTCTTACAGAAGTTTTGTAGTAAACGTAACGCAATAGTCCCCCGAAAGACAATGTGTTCAATAGCGCTTTCAATATTTTGTTGAAAGCTTTGAGAGATACCTCGCGATCGGTCGAGCTTAGGGCAAGGAGCTTAGGGCAAGACCCGATCGGCCATACACGCTAAATTTGGGAGAAGCCCTAGATTTATCGGCTTAAATGTATCTGTAACAATCCTCTCATCATTTATGAACTGTGTGTAGGGGCAATCCTCCGGTGGGCGCCTTTCCTAGGGGGTAGACACCGGGTACTACCCCTAGAACTTGTTCGCGCTGACGGCTTTGTTTAGCGACTCAATCAAATCCGTTGCCCGAACCCCGAGCTTGCTGGTCTAAAGCTTTCATGTCAGCATCTACCATTAAATGTACTAACTCCTGAAAAGTTACAGAAGGTTCCCAATTTAATTCCTGGCGCGCCTTAGTCGAATCGCCAATCAACAGTTCGACTTCTGCAGGACGCAAGTAGCGTTCGTCAAACTCCACATATTTTTGCCAATCTAAATTGACGTAAGTAAAAGCCAAATCGAGAAATTCCTTAATAGAATGGGTCTCGTTAGTAGCAATAACATAATCGTCAGGCTTGTCTTTTTGCAGCATCATCCACATCGCCCGCACGTAGTCTTTAGCATAGCCCCAGTCCCGCTTGGAATCGAGATTGCCCAAGAAAATCTTTTTCTGCTTGCCGGCGACTATTCTGGCAACGGCGCGAGTAATTTTGCGAGTTACAAAAGTTTCGCCCCGGCGGGGAGATTCGTGATTGAACAAGATGCCGTTGCAGGCAAAAAGTCCGTAAGATTCGCGATAATTTACTGTTTGCCAGTGACCGTAAACTTTGGCGCAGGCGTAGGGACTTCTGGGATAAAAAGGAGTTGTTTCCTTCTGCGGAACTTCCTGCACCAAACCGAACATTTCCGAAGAACCTGCTTGATAGAACCGCACTTCTATGCCGGTGCGGCGCTGATAGTCCCGAATTGCTTCTAGCAGGCGCAATACTCCCATGCCTACTGTGTCAACCGTATATTCCGGCGAGTCAAAACTGACTCGAACGTGAGATTGAGCCCCTAAGTTATAAATTTCTACCGGCTGAACTTCTTCCAATATCCGGCGCAGAGTAGTGCCGTCGGTTAAGTCGCCGTAGTGCAGAAACAACTGCGCGCCCTCGCTGTGAGGATCGACATAAATGTGGTCAATTCGATCGGTATTGAAACTAGAACTACGCCTGATAATGCCGTGAACTTCATATCCTTTCTCTAACAGTAATTCGCTCAAGTAGGAGCCGTCTTGACCTGTAATACCTGTTATTAGCGCTCGCTTGCGTTGCGTCATCTGATTTTCCTTTGACAGGCTGTGTTAATTCACTTGGGACTTTCCGGTCAGAGGCTGTTGTTGCCTGCCGGATCTCTTCTCAAACTCTAGGTTAACTCACAATTCTTCGATGGGCATCAAGGAACTGTTTAGTTTTGATAAAGAGTTTGTCGCTTGCTGTCAGTAGTCAGCATCAGTGGTCAGTAACAAACAAAACTAACTACTGATTGCTGACTGCGGACAAAAATTAATATGCGCCGTTATTTTTGGGAAAAATCACAACTCCAATTGTTTTGAAAATAATCCACATATCCATCCAAAGGTTTTTGTCATTTGCGTAATAGAGGTCGATTTGGACTCGGCGGGGATAGGGAATGTCGTTGCGACCGGACACTTGCCACAAGCCTGTAATTCCAGGTCTTATAGTAAGAATTTTGTTGATGTGACGGCCGTATCTCGGCAGTTCTTCTTCAACTAAAGGTCTCGGCCCGACGACGCTCATATCTCCTTTTAAAACATTCCAAAACTGGGGAAACTCGTCTAAACTGGTCATTCGTAAAAATCTTCCAATCCAGGTAATTCGAGGGTCTTGTTTCAGTTTGAAATTGTCCTCAAACTCTTGACGCAAATGCGGAGATTTTTCCATGATTTCCAGCAATATGTCGTCCGCATTTTCCACCATCGTTCTGAATTTAAGGCAATAAAACCTTTTACGGTTTTTGCCTACTCGTTCCTGTACGTAAAAAATAGGCCCGGACGAGCTTAAGGCGATCGAGAAAGCCAAAAGCAGGTAAACGGGAGCAAACAGGATCAGAACCGATAAGGAAAACAGGATGTCAAATAACCGCTTGAAAAGTTCTCCGTCGAGGCTCTGTAGAGAACGACTTATGGGTCTATCTCCTTGCAGGACAGGCCCAAAACCGCGTCTTGCGATCGCTCGAATTACCTTGCCGGAGATTAGTTGGCTGTCGGCAGTCATCTTACTCCTTCACTTCACACCACACACAGTCCTGATCATAAAGCCTCAAGACGCTTTGTTCTCTCAATTATGTTTCCAATACTCAATTTTCTGCATTCTGAATACTTGATACGGCAGAATGCAGCTGTGTTGAAGGCAGCGGAAGCTTAAGGCATAAGGGTTCTGAAGGAAGAAGTCCGATGGAAGCCGTCAAGCGTGAAGAGGGGACAAGGCACTTATGCAGAGGGCTTCTGAAGGCACTTATAGCCTTTCGAGCGTAACATGAGGTACTCTGGCGGGCATAGGCCTGGTGTGGGCATAGGCCTGGTGTGGGCATCTGTTGCGAGCGGTGTGTACCTCATTTTATTGAGAACCGCTATATACAAAAGTAAGATTTTCCCCTTGTGGCCTTGTGGCCTTCTACCACTCGGACCCTCGGACACTCTCTCCATTCCCAGACTTGGTACAAAAATCGCGGGATTGAAATTCCTGATAGCAGCGTTCCACAAAAGCTAGATAGCGCTGCCCAAAGACTTCGGGGGCAAACTGTTGAGCGCGCAACCTGCAGCTTTCTGGTTCAAATTTGCCTTGCAACTGCTCAAATTCTTCGACAGCTTCGACTAATGCTGCTGCGGTTTGGGAGGAAAAAAATAAACCTGTCCCAGTCTCTGGGTGTTGCCGAATGTCGAGCACTGTCTCCAAAGCGCCCCCTGCTGCATAGGAAATTATCGGTGTTCCGCAAGCTTGAGCTTCTACTAAAGCTATGCCAAAATCTTCGCAAGCTGCATAGACAAAGGCTTTCGCCTCTGCCATGTACTTTTCAACTATGGAGGCGGGCTGCCAGCCGAGCACTTGCACGTTGGGTTTTGCCAGAAGCCGAATCATTTCTAATTCTGGCCCGGTGCCGATGACAATTAGAGTATGCCCGAGTTGATTGAATGCTTGGACGATCGCACTAACGTTTTTGTAACTTACCAATCGGCAAACTGTGACGTAAAAGTCTTGTTTTTGCCGCATCAAGGAAAATCTCTCGATATTTACCGGCGGATAAATCACCTCGGCCCGCCGCCGGTAGCACCGCCAAATTCGGCGCGCCGTGTGTTGGGAGTTGGCGATGAAATAATCAACGCGGTTGGCGGAAATTACGTCCCACTGCCGCAGTCGATGCAACAAATATCGCGTCAGCAGCCCCGGGATGCCCCGTCCGGCTTTGCTGCTGCGCAAATAGTCAAAAGTTAAGTCCCAAGCGTAGCGCATGGGTGTGTGGCAGTAGCAGACGTGCAGTTGCTGGGGACTGCTGAGGATGCCTTTGGCGACGGCGTGGGAGGATGAGAGGATGATGTCGTATTCTCGCAGGTCTAGTTGTTCGATCGCCACAGGCAGAAATGGCAAATATTTTTGGACGCCGCTGCGGGCCTTGGGAAAGTGCTGCAAAAATGTTGTGCCAATCTGTCGCCCGAAAAGATAGCTTTCGGGATTGGCTGATTCAAAGTCGATGAGGGCATAGATATCTGCCTCCTCTACGTGTTTGAGGATTTCCTGCACTACGAGTTCTGAACCGCCAGTAGCTAAGGGCGTCAACCATTCGTGAACTAGGGCGTATTTGAGTTTTTTCACTTGTAGGTAGCCGATCGGACGATTTGTGAGCGCCAGTTTTGTCAATATTAGTCTTATCGAGAATCTGGGTCTAAAACCCCGTCCTTTAAGGACGGCTTTGCTAAAATATACATGGTCACAGACCCGCCCGGATTTAAGATACTCCGAAATAAATAGCAAGGTTGAAAGTCCTGTCAGAGTTGCGATCAGAAATAGGGGAAGCGAAAGGGCAATAGGAAAATCCGGCCCTGAAGGCAAACAAGTATTTTACTTGCGTACAAAACAAAAAAGTCGCCATAGGGCATTGGGAGACTCTAAACGGACATGGAGCGATGGTAAGACTACTCCGGTAGCACGTTGCTGTGAAGTGTCAAGGAATCCTCGCACTTATAGGGCGAGGAGGTATGTCAATGAGGAATCACTTACGCAATATCGGGCCATCAACCAGGTTTCTACGTAGGTATCTAGCTCAAACCCAAGATTTTGCAAATAAACGGGGTTTTTGTCAAATCAGCGACAGCAAAACTGCACTCTCCGGCAGTGATTTCCCCGATTGTTGACATGAAATACTATTAGGCGGAATACTGAAGGTGATTTGCGATCGCCCAAATCTTCGGAACGGGCGCGGGGCTCAATGTGGTGTGAGGAAAAAATGTCCAAATTTTTGTGGAAGGGACTTTTACTTAGTCCCGCAGTATTGGCAGCAAGTTTAGTCGTATCTTCGACGGCGCTAGCAACAGAGCAACCTGTAGAAATTGCTGCGGCAGCTCAAGCTAATCTGCAATTAGCAGGTGCTGCAACCGAGGCGGCAAAGCCTGAGACGGCAAAGCCTGAGACTGCCGAACCAGTGTCACTAGCTAGCAATTTGACTGTTGAAACTATTGAGAAAGAAAGTGCGAACCTTTACGAGGGCTTTCCTTCGGATCGCTTCGCTAACGCTAACGAGCCGATTGGCCCAGTTGCCGAACAGGCAAAAGCACCGTCCAACGCAGTTGCAGCAGATTTAAGCGAAACCAAACCCGCAGTCGCGCCAGCAAATTTAAGTGCCGAAGAACCTGTCGCAAAGCAAATCCCCGCAGTCGCGCCTGCAGATTTAAGCGAAACGCAACCCGCCGTTGCACCGGCTAATTTAAACGCAGAAAAAGCCGCCGCACAACCCCAGCAGATTTCCCAATCGAGTGCTCCAAGTGCCCAACCTCAAGCAGAGTCAAATGTTTTAGAACAAATCAACGAATACACCACAGAAGGCAGCGACAGCGCAGATGCGGTTGGCCAAGTAACCTCTGTTTCGCAACTTTCCGACGTTCGACCCACCGATTGGGCCTTCCAAGCTTTGCAGTCTCTAGTAGAGCGCTACGGGTGCATAGCTGGCTATCCTGACGGCACTTTCCGCGGCAACCGGGCGATGACTCGCTACGAGTTTGCAGCGGGTTTAAATGCGTGTTTGGATAAGGTGAGCCAGTTTATTCAAGGTTCGAGAAATCGGGTGATGCGAGAAGATTTAGCTTCTATGCAAAGGTTGCAAGAAGAATTTGCGGCGGAATTGGCAACTTTGCGCGGCCGCGTCGATGTTTTGGAAGCGCGCGCCTCTGAATTAGAAGCAAATCAGTTTTCAACTACGACTAAACTCAACGGCGAAGTGATATTTGGTTTGACGGGTATCGCCAGGGGAGATGATGCCGAGGGCCGCGAAGCTGATAAAGCGACGGCTTTTGGCAGCAGGGTTCGTATCAATTTCGACACGAGTTTTTCTGGAGAAGATTTGCTGAGAACTCGATTGCAAGTTTTAAATTTGGGTGCGTTTTCTACGGAAAATACGAAAACCGCTGAAGGGGAATTGCGGTTTAATGTCGGGCCTTTTGGCGAGGCTAACAATATAGTAGCTTTAGATGCGCTGCTTTACCAATTCCCTCTCGGCAAAAACACTACTGTAATTCTAGAAGCCAACGCTGGCGCTGCTGATGATTTTGTTAACACTGTCAACCCTTACTTTGACGGAGACGGCAGCTACGGCGCTCTTTCTAACTTCGGTACTCGCAACCCAATTTACTATTTGCTTGGTGGTTCTGGCATCGCTCTGCGGCATCAGTTTGGGGGAAAATTAGAGCTTAGTTTGGGGTATTTGGCCGGCAACCCTGCGAACCCGACGCGGGGTAACGGTTTGTTCAACGGTTCTTACGGCGGTTTGGCTCAGTTGACTTTCAAACCGAGCGACAGCATTGCTTTAGGTTTAACTTACGTTAATTCCTACAACTTAATTACCAATACCGGCAGCAATGCTTCTAATTTCCCGGCGCGTCTCGGTTCCTTCGGGCTCGAGAGCGATAGCACTCTGCCAGTTTCTAGCAATTCCTACGGCGCGCAAGCTTCGTGGCTGTTGAACCGGGGATTTGCAATTGGCGGTTGGGCGGGTTACACTAATCAGCGCATTTTATCGAACTTGGCTACTCCTACGGGTTCTGTGCAGCGGGGAGACCAAAAAATCTGGAACTGGGCTGTTACTTTGGCTTTTCCCGATTTGTTGAAAGAAGGAAATGTGGCGGGGATTTTGGTAGGTATGGAGCCGCGGGTAACGAGTTCTACTAATCGGACTTTGCCGGAAGATAAGGATACTTCGCTGCACGTTGAAGGTTTCTATCAGTTTAAGTTGAGCGACAATATTTCTATCACTCCCGGTCTGATTTTGCTGACTGCTCCGGACCACAATAAGAATAATTCTGATTTACTGATTGGGGTGGTCAGAACGACGTTTACTTTTTAGGAGCAGCCCGCACAGATTTTAGATTTTAGATTGGCGGTTTTAATCTAAAATCTAAAATCGCCAATCTAAAATCGGTGGGGGTTTCAACAGAAACGACCAGCTTTTGCTAAAGCTGGTCTGCACAAATAGTTAAATCCGTTGTGTTCCCACAGTGTTTTTCTCACAGTGAGGGAGGAAACCCAAGTTGCACGTTTCTTTGCAGCGGGCTCTCAAATAAATATCATCTCTCTTAAGTGGTATTTTAACAACAAAATTTAAAGTTTTGTAATAAAATTTTACATTCCAGGCGGATATTAATTGTCAGGGGGCGATCGCACTCTCTGTCACTTTGTATAATCCAACAAGGCTTCAAAAACCCGGTTTCTGCCTGGGTTTATCGCTACCAAACAGGTTATTTTGCCTAAAAACGCCGATCGACCATTTTACTCACTTTATATAATTTATGCCGGAGCTTGCTGCGGTCGGCCCCAGACAATCCGCTCCTGCTTGTATACAACCATACCCGGTTTCGCGCCTTTAGGCTTGTATACATATTTCGGTTCTGTATAAACCACGGGGACTTGTTCGCTGTGGCGGGCGCGACTGTAGTAAGCAGTCATGTCGGCGGCAAATTGCAAATCGGTTTCTTCAGCCACAGTACCGGGTTTGAGACGCAGCAAAGCGTGGCTTCCGGGAATCTCTAGGGTGTGGAACCACAAGTCGTAGTCGTTGGCGGTGCGAAAAGTGAGTTGGTCGTTTTGGCGGTTGTTGCGCCCGATTAATAATTCAAAGCCGCTGGGGGTTTGGTAGCGGTGAAATTCGATCGCAGCATTTTTGTCGGTACTGCGGTAATCTGGTACGTCTAGATATTTTTGTTGGATCAGTTCTTCGCGGATTTCGGCGAGGGTTTGCAAATCTTGGGTGTTGCGGTAGGTTTCCAATACTGAAAGTGCGACTTCAACTTGTTCTAAATAGTCGATTTCTTCCTGTACGGCGGCTAACAAAGGTTCTACTGCAATGCGGGCTCTTTTAAGTTTTTGGTGTTTTTTGTAGATTGCTTGAGCGTTTTGAACGGCGTTTTTTTCCGGGTTTAGGGGAATGATAACTGGTTTTTCGGTTTCAAAGTCGGGGAGAGAAATCGATTTCATTCCTGGTTCCCAATGCTGCAAAGAAGCCATCAGCAAGTCGGCTTGGGATTTGTGGGTGTCGGCGTCTGCAGATTGCTGCAAGCGTTCTTTAAATGTGTTGGCTTTGAGGCGCAGTTTGGCCAGGACACTGTTGAGTTTTTGGGTAAGCTGATGCCGCAGTTGGGCGAATACTTCTTGATTGATTTGGTCTGTGTAGTAGCTGTTAAGTATTTCTTGAACGGAAGAGAAGGAAGAAGGCTTTTCGGCTTCGCTGAGGGTAAAAACAGGGGAAGAGGAAGAGGAATCGGACTCGTTCCCAAGCAGATATTGAGGCTGTGCCTCTGTGGTACCATCTGGTGCGGGCCAATCGATGACGGTGTAGCCTTCGGGGGTAAAACTCGGGTGAAATTTGGAGTTTTCTAGGCATTGCAGCCAGTATAGCCAGCGCTGGAATAGTTGCTGCCATTCGTCGGGATTGAGGCTGTCGGTGGATTGTTCGGGGTCTAAAGAAGCCGATCGAATCATTGCAAAAATTAAGGCTTTACTCAACCCTCGGTAATTCTTCAACAGATTACGGTGTAATTGTCCGGGAACCAGGCTAATTCGCGATTGCCAGCGGTTTTGAGATTCGCTCAGACTAGGCACTGCATCGGTCAAAGACGGGGGCATTTCGTAGGGTTGCCCGGTTTGGATGGGACGGACGGTGGACTGTTTGGCGCTGACTTGGTGGGCGCAGGTGACAACGAGGTTGTCTTGGGCGGTGAGGATGACGTTGCTGTACTTGCCCATGATTTCGGCGTACAGGTGCCAGAGGGCTGGTTCTCCGGGGCGTTTGGCGAATTGCAAGTCGATGACTCTTTCCCAGGATGCAACGGGGGCGATGGAAACTAAGGCTAAACCGCTGAGTTGGTGCCGCAGTTGTTCGCTGAAGGTGAAGGTATCGGGAATGCGGGGCGGGGGGTCGCCGACGCAGATGCGGGCGGCGACAGGATGCCAGGAAAGGTCAATCCAGCCGCGCCCTTTCATGGTGCGCAGCGCCAGGGACACGGTAAATCGATCGCGCTGGTAGACTTGTTCTAAGCGCGCTGGCAGCCATTGGGCTCGCAGTTCGCTGCAAGCTGCGGTTAAAGTTGTAAAGTCTACGGGTTGCACGGTGGCCTCTTTGCGATCGAACTATCTTTTTCTATGCTGACAGATATCGGTCACATTTTACTAACTATAGCCTTTCTCAGTAACATGAGGTGGACGCTTGATAAGCGGGTATAGGGCATAGGGCATAGGGTATAGGGCATAGGGCATAGGCCTCCGCGGGCATAGGGCATACCTCACTTTATTGAGAACTGCGGTATATACAATTATTGTTTGCTCTTGCTTCGCGTCCTACGCTAGGAAAGCGCTTCAATAATTCCGTTAACAAATAAGAAATAACTAATAAACATCTCCTAAAAAGGAGGTTTTGAACAGGCAGGATGCCTGTTCCACAATAATTATGGGAGATGTCTAATAATATCAATTCCGGCTGCGCCGAAATGATATCATCAGTCATTAGTCATTAGTCATTAGTCATTAGTCATCAGTCATCAGTCAACAAGCATTCCGGTGCAACCGGAATCGATATAGCGGTTCTCAAGCGTGGTGAGGTATGGGGGCGAGTCCTATACCTATGCCCAATGCCCAATGCCCAATGCCCAATGCCCAATGCCCAATGCCCGCGAGAGCACCTCATGTTACTGAGAAAGGCTATAACAACTAACTAATAACTTCCCGAATCAATTGCAAATGTTTGTACAAAGGTGCGATCGTATTGGCGGCGATTGCCCCGCTAGCAGCAACAGCGGGCAAACCAATTCCCGGAAATGTCGAATCTCCGCAGCAAAACAGCCCCGCTAAAGGTGTTGTCGGTCCGGGAAACAAGCCGCTACCAGCCCGAATTCCGGGCCCGTAGGAACCGCGATGGCGGCGCAAAAACCGTTCGTGGGTTAGGGGTGTCCCAACTAAGGTGACTTCGCAGCGCGATCGAATATTGGGGATAATTCTCTCTAAGGCGAACCACATTACCTCGGCGCGCGCTTGTTTTTGCAGCTTGTACTCTTGGCTGGTGCGATCGAGCTTTTGCCACAAATCGTAAGGCTCGTTTCCGGGGGTATATGCGTGAATGACGTGCTTTCCCGGAGGCGCGAGGTGGGGGTCGAGGAGGGAGGGAATCGAGACGAGAACGACGTTCTGAGGGGCCGAAACGCCCATTTCCCAGTCTTTGACGAAGATGTAGTGACAAGCCAAGTCCGATCGCACTCCGGCAGCATCAATTCCCAGATGCAGGTGCATGAAGCTGTCGCACTCGGGCGTGGCCTGCCTCTCTTGCCGAAACCTTTGCGGGACAGAGGTTTCAGGCAACAGTTTCAGGGTATCCCAAACGGATGCGTTGGAGACGACGGCTTTGTGCGATCGAATAATTTTGCCCGATCGCAGCCGCACGCCCGCAGCCCGGTTGTTTTCGACCAAAACTTCTGCAACGTGGGAATTTAGCAGCAACCGCCCTCCGTGGCGCTCTAAACCGCGTACCAGGGCATTTACCAAAGCTGCACTACCGCCGATCGGATAGTCCAAAACTGCATTGGGGCGATACCAGTCGGCGAACATGAATGCGACTTCGGCTGCGATCGTTCCGTCGGCGGGAAGTCCAGACAGCAGGAAACACAACAAATTCAGCCAATTTCGGACAAACGGATCTTTGACATTTTTGTCCATAATTTTGCTGAAAGGGCCTGCAAGTGCGATCGCCTCGCCAGCACTTTGCAGGAAAGCAGGCGCAAATTGGCCGAGGGTAAAAACAGCGCCCAAATCGAAGCGCAAAGCCAGGGAGGGCAAGGCTGTGGCAGCTTTGGCGCAGGGCTCCATGATGCGCTGGAGTTGCCGCCATTCGGCGACTGCTTCGGCGCCGCGCAGTTGTGCGAGCACTTCGGCAAATTGACTCGCACCGACGGATGTGTCGAAGTCGCCTTCTGGCAAACAGCAACCCCAGGTATCGTAGGTGATGCAGGGGAGTTTTTCGCCGATGGCATCCAAAACTTGCCGCAGCGGATTGGCAGACGGGCTGTAGGATAATCCTGAGTACAGGGAGGGCCCGGAGTCGAAGCTAAATCCGCCGCGTTCAAAACCGTGTGCGGCGCCGCCGGCGATCGAATGGCTTTCGCAAACCACAACCTCAAAGCCATAGCGGGCAAGCATTGCAGCGCAAGTCAAGCCGCCAATCCCGCTGCCGATGATGATGATTTCTGTGTCTGTGGGGGCGATCGCAACCATGTTTTTCTCCGCTACTTCAGCTAATATTATCAATCACTCGGCCTCCGGCAAGATGCCTGCCCCACAATCTCTCTGCTGGTGGAACAGGCATCTTGCCTGTTGCCCATCAGAGGCAGGCAAGATGCCTGCCCCACAAGTAATCTCTCTGCTGGTGGAACAGGCATCTTGCCTGTTGCCCATCAGAGGCAGGCAAGATGCCTGCCCCACAAGCAATCTCTCTGCTGGTGGAACAGGCATCTTGCCTGTCCATTAAAATTTTGCATCAAGCCTAGTAAATTCCTGTTATTGTTAGTTAAATGGAAAACATATCAATTCTAGAACAAGCCGCTAAATCGAATACAAAACCCTCTCCCGACGCTGTAGTCGCCGCCCTCCTAGAAGCTGAGAAAAACGCTAAAAAAAATAAAATTCGCTATTCTTTCGAGCAATTAATCGGCAACTGGCAACTCTGCTTTCTCACCGGCACCAAAAAGACTCGACAAAAAGCGGGGATTGTGTTGGGTGCGGGACGTTACATCCCTCAGTGGATTGCGAAAATTCAAATTGCTTATTCGGCGGAACCTGTTGCTGAAGGGGAAGAGAATAGCGAAACCGGCAGGGTGGAGAATTCGGTGCAAGTTGGGGCGATCGTACTAACTCTTTCCGGGCCGACTAAGTTTTTGGTTAATAAAAATATTTTAGCTTTTGATTTTACCAGAATTACGGTGAAATTGTTGGGTAAAACTGTGTATCAAGGATTTATTCGCGGTGGAGAAGCGCGGGAGGCGGAATTTTTTAGTTTGAGTGTGGGGAAGCAGGCATTTTTTGCATATTTTCTGGTAGAAGATGGGATAATTGCGGCTAGGGGAAGGGGCGGCGGCTTGGCTTTGTGGGGGCTCGTAGGGGCGGGTTCACCAACAATTTATAATTCCAACAAACAATCTACATAAACCCGCCCCACCCAACGACAGAATACGACCGCGTGCAATTCAACGAATATTATAAGGTGCGTCGCTATGAAATTGTCCATCTTTCATTTGGGATTTTTAATAGCGACACACCCTCCAGCAACTATCAACTATCAACTGTCAACTGTCAACTGTCAACTTCTATAACTACCGCGCATCGCCAATTAAAATAAAGGGCGACCAATAAAACGGATGCCGCTGAATCTGACTCAACTTAGCTTGCCGCAATGCTTCATTTTTACTCATCCCTTTATTGATATTTTGATAAAATTGAACCATCAAATCTTTAGTAACTGAATCATCAACATTCCACAAACTCGCCATCACCGCTTGTGCGCCCGCACGCTCAAATACATAGGCAACTCCCGATATTTCTTCACCGTTAGAATTTGCTTGCATAGCAGTTTGACACGCGCTTAAGGTGAGGAGTCTGGTGTTTTGCAATCCTAATAATGCGGCCTCGGCAATATTGTATTGTCTGTCAGCAAATAGCAGTGTATTTTCTTTCATGCCCAATTTTTGACAGCCTTCCCGTTGGAAACAGCCGTGAGTTGCTAGGTGTAAAAAAGGAAAGCGGGGTGCTTGAACTTTGAATTGGTCGAGAGTGGCAGCATTGCCGATATAGGCGGAACTTCCAGGCAATAATTGAGCAATTTTTCTCACTTCTGCTTCGGAACCTGGTAGATTTTGGGGCGGACGAGGGACGGGATTTCCTAATGCTAAGACTCCGCCTTGTAAAGTAGAATTGGGAATTGACCTTGTGGAAATGCGGGTGAGATAATTAACGGGATATTTCTGGATTAGGAATTCATCAGTTTGTTCGTCATACAGCGTTTCAAAGGGGATGTAGCGCAGTTTTCTCGTAGCGATGATGCTCAATTGTTTGGGGGAAAATGCCTTAATTTTGTCTTCTACCGGACGAATAAGGATGTCGTAAAGTTTGCCGCCTGTAACGGCGTAATTTTGGTTGCGATCGCAACCTTTGTCGTCACAGCCAAGATGTAGCTCTTTGTCATGTTCGGTGAGGAGTTTGTCGAATTCGGCGGGGTGGATCGGAATTTTTTTAACACTTAAGCTGTCTTTTGTCAAGATAAATAGGGCGATCGTATTGGGGACATTTTTGACATTTGTGAGTAAGACGGGTTGAATGACAACGGTATCTGGTGCGATACTTGCTTTCAGTTGGGCGATGTATTCGCGTTTGGTTTCCAAGAGATCGGCGACTTCTGGGAAACTGCGAGAGATTTCGTCTGCTTCGCTGTTAACTTTCTCTTCTAATTCCCGCATTTTTCGGGAGAGATTTTCTGAGAAGTTGTCTTCGAGTTGGCGGCGGAGGAATTGGAGTTGTTGATTTTTTTGATTCCACTCGTCAAGGGCTTTTTGTGCTTCTGGATCTTTAACTTTGGCGTTAATTAAGCGGGTGTATTCAGCGAGATCTGCTCTGGTAGCGATATTGATCCATTCAAAGGCGCGATCTGGTTGGTTTTCGTCGATGAGAAGGGATGTGAACGCTTTTACTGTTGTTTCTTCAGCTTCTAAAAACTTTTGGCGATTTTCTCGCTGTAAACCACTCCGCATTTCTAAGGTAATTTTGAGGGATTTCTCCCAATTTTCGATCGCTTCAATCGGTTGCTTCGTATCTCGGTATACTTCACCGATATTATTTAAAGCAATTGCTTCTCTAAAGCGATCGCCCAATTCCCGCAGAATAGATAAAGCTTGGTTATACTGTTTTAATGCTTCTTGTGGTTGGGAAATGCTGATGTAGACTTTACCGATATTGTTCAAAGTAATTGCTTCTCCAGAGCGATCGCCCACTTCCCGCTGAATCAGTAAAACATCGTTAAAGCATTTCAGTGCTTTTTGTGGCTGGTAAGTGCTGAGGTAGACTGCACCAATATTATTCAAAGTAATAGCAACACCTCTGCGATCGCCCACTTCCTGCAGAAGCAGTAAAGCTTGCTTAAAAAGTTCTAATCCGTCTTGTGGCCGAAAGATTATCATATAGACTTCACCTATATTACTCAAAGTAACCGCTTCTCCAGAGCGATCTCCCACTTCCCGGTGAATAAGCAAAGCTTCCTTAAAGTATTTCAATGCTTCTTGCCGTTTGGAAATGTTGCCGTAGACTAAACCGATATTATTCAAAGTAATAGCAACACCTCTACGAGCGCCCACTTCCCGCTGAATTTCCAAAGCTTGTTGATAGTATTCCAACGCCTTTTCCGGTTGAGATTTTCTGTCCCAGTATAAACCGATGTTACTCAAAACAGTTGCTTCTATAGTGCGATTACCCACTTCTCGCAGAATAGGCAAAGCTTCATTAAAGTATTTAAATGCTTCTTCCAGTTGAGATTTTTTTTCGTAGGCTAAACCAATATTATTCAAAGTAGTAGCTTCCCCAGAGCGATCTCCCACTTCCCGCAGAATTGCTAAAGCTTGGTTAAAATATTTCAATGATTCTTCCGGTTGGGAAAAGCCGTTGTGTACTCCACCAATATTATTCAAAGTAATTGCTTCTCCAGAGCGCTCGCCAACTTCCCGCCTAATTGCTAAAGCTTGGTTAAAGTATTTCAAAGCTTCTTGGGGTTGTCCGATGTTGTTGTAGACTAAACCGATATTATTTAAAGTATCAGCTTCCCCAGTGCGATTTTTTACTTCTTGCATAATAGGCAAAGCTTGGTTATAGTATGTCAATGCTTCTTGTGATTGGAATTTTTTTTCGTAAAGTAAACCAATATTTTTCAAAGTATTAGATTCCCCTACGCGATCGCCCACTTCCCGCAAAATTGGTAAAGCTTCGTTA
>NZ_JAUBTO010000070.1:19317-40235 GCF_036702495.1 Microcoleus sp. C2D2
TAGTATGTCAATGCTTCTTGTGGCTGTCCCATATTGTTGTAGGCAAAACCGATATTATTCAAAGTAGCAGCTTCCCCTGCACGATCACCTACTTCTCGCAAAATTGGTAAAGCTTCGTTATAGTATGTCAATGCTTCTTGTGGCTGTCCCATATTGTTGTAGGCAAAACCGATATTATTCAAAGTAGCAGCTTCCCCAGAGCGATCTCCCACTTCCCGCCTCATGGGTAAAGCTTCCTTAAGGTATTTTAATGCTTCTTGTGGCTGTCCGATATTGCTGTAGGCCAAACCGATATTATTTAAAGTCGCAGCTTCTCCAGTGCGATCTACGACTTCTCGCCTAATCGGTAAAGCTTGGTTCAAGTATTTCAATGCTTCTTGTGGCTGGGAAATGCTGTTGTAGACTGCACCAATATTACTCAAAGTAGCAGCTTCCCCAGAGCGATCTCCCACTTCTCGCCTAATCGGTAAAGCTTGGTTCAAGTATTTCAAAGCTTCTTGTGGTTGTCCGATGTTTTCGTAAACTACACCAAGATCATTTAAAGTAGTAGCAATGCCTGTACTATCGCTCTCTTCCTGCCTAATTAGCAAAGCTTGGTTCAAGTATTTTAAAGCTTCTTGTGGCTGAAAAATACTGTAGTAAACTCCACCAATATCATTGAGTGCTAATGCTTCGTTTTTTCTATCTTTCAATTGTCGTGCAAGAGTTAGAACCTGCTGCCATGTTTCTATTGCCTGTTGCGGTTTTCCTTGCTGTTGTTGTTGCTTTGCTTGCTGTATCAGTCTCTCTACTTCTTGAACCTGGGAATTTTGACTTTGCCCCCCACTCGGTTGCACCATCACTGGCACAGTCAGAGGAGTCAGACACACACCCAAAAGCAAAACACTACTAATAATTCGTTTCATCTTTTTTATGATTCACCAAATTCGATTAACAGAATAGGTATCAAACGCAGAATCTTTACTTAATCAGGACTTACGCACTCCCACCAAAGAAACCGGGTTTTTATCGAATCTGCTGGCTGCAACGAAATATTTTCGTAAAAAAACCCGGTTTCTGGCTCCGCGACGGACTCAATACGGAGTCGCGGCAATTGTCATCGTCTTTTTCTGCACATCAAACTGCATTTCATCCACGAAAAATTGCCGATCTTTCGATACTCCCAAAATCCCGCGCAATTGCGCCCGATTCACGACAGGCGGCCCCAATTTCACCACAGCTTGACCTTTAACAGCATCTTTCAGCTCAAAAGCACTCATGGGAATGCCATTCCATTTGGCTTGAGTGCTAGTAGCTGGCGGGAGTTCGCCCCGAATAAATCGCTCCCCATTACTACGATAAACCACCGCAGTTTTGGAAAACACGATTTTATCAATTTGACCCAACGGAATGGATCGCTTTTCCTGTCCTAGCTGTATCCATAATTGTTGCACTTTCTCGTCAATCTGCACAACTCGACCGTCTCTTTTTCCGCCCCCTTTCATCACAATTTCCGCTTGCGTCGGCAACGCTACGGGTATCGGCGCGCTAGCGTTAGCCTGTGCTTGTACCGATCGCAAATTCTGTTTCTGGACTTCCTGAGTGGCAGCATTAACTTGTGCTGCCATACCCGCTGTTACCGTAAAAAGTGCTACAACTATAAATGAAAGTATTTTGCGTTTCATCGTCCCCTAGACCCCCTTCAAGGATAAGCGTTACCCCTGCTAATATCCTAAAATTGTACTCCACATCCCTTCAAGGTGATTCCGTGACCGCTTCTCCCCAACCTACTCCCGAATCGAATATTTTAGGCAACTTTGCCAGTGTAGTTGGCTTACTCGGTGTCGCTTTGTTTTTCACCGGCTGGATTTATCGCTGGTCTTATTTTTACTGCTTTCAGCTAAATGTAATTACCCTCGATTTACCAGTAGAATCGTTTTTCCTAGTACCGCTTCAGGTGTTTTTAGCTGATGGCTGGACAATACTCAGAAGTGCGATCGCCCTTCTGCTGACAGCCCTGGCGATTTACCTCAGTTTGTGGCTGGTTAGTAGTATAAACAAGACAGTTGCTACTAAAATTAATCGCAGAGCTAGACGTTGGCGTTTTTCTGCTCGCAGAAGAAGATTAGGTTTGCTTCATCGCTTCCTGAAATCTTGGCAGCGATTTAATATCAATAGAGTGAACTCAATCAAATTATTGCGATCGCTCGTTGACGAAATTATCATCGTCGGTTGGGTGTTGCTAATGTTGTTTTGGTCAGCTTACCACCAAGGTATTGCCGATGCCCGACGCGATGCCGGGGAAAATTCGTCTTTACCCGCCGTTGCCTTAATCGGCAAACAAGACAACATTGCTTTAGGCAGAAAACTCGACGATCCAACAGATCGATTAGACCCCAAAGGATTTAAGGCGATCGGCGATTTGGGTTTATTTGCAGATTTGAGCAAAAGAGATTATACTGATATCAATAATCCCAAAGAACCTAGAGTTTGGCGGTTGCTTTTGGAGAGAGGAAACTGGATTTATCTGTTTCCGGCTTTAACAAAAGAACAGCAAAAAGACCCTAACGCTCGCCCGCCAGTGATTGCCATTCAACAAAGTCAATCTGGCGATCAATTGTTAATTGTAAGTCCCAAACCTTTTCAACCTTATAAATAAATTGGGGGCTGGTTTATTGGATGCCAAAATAATCTCGATCCCCCCTAACCCCCCTTAATAAGGGGGGAACAAGAGCATTCAAAGTCCCCCTTCTTAAGGGGGATTTAGGGGGATCAAAACTCAACAACAAGTGAGAGATACAAAGTCCCCCTTCTTAAGGGAGATTTAGGGGGATCTGGATTTAGTACACCCTACGGGATTTGTGTTTATTGATTAGGTCCGATCGCACACAACTTCAAACACACCCCCTGGAATAAACCGACACAAAGCCCTCCGCCGATCGTCCGCATCTTGGCGGTTGACAAAACGCGCAATTGTATAGTGCTCAGCATTCGGTAAAATTCGGACGATCGCCCAAGAATTGCGATCGCCCCCCTTTGACTTTTCAGGTGTTTTCCCTCGCGAATTTGAGTTGAGTTCGATCGCGGGGCGATCGGCGATCGTCGGAGAATTTGCTTTTCTGAGAGTGTTGACGTAGCGGGCGATCGTACTACCTTTGAGATTCGCCCCGACGCGCAGAATCAGAAACACCGCAAAGCTTTCGATCTCTGGCCCAGTCATGCGCGCGCGATCGGCATCAAAATCCTCATCAGAGTAGCTGCGGATACCCGACAGCAGTTGCGTGATGCCAAAATCATTCAAAGCTTGTTGATAGCCGCGGTTATATTCGCTGCCGTCGCTCACAGGCTTTACCATAGTAATAGTCTCCTTTTATTTGGACTGTCTCCTTGTATTTGGGGAACCATTAGCCAGCGCGGGCCGTGCAAAAGTTCAGCGCTGGCTTTTGACTCTATAAGATTATACCACTTAAACGTTACATATATGTGTCGATAATGACGTGAACTCGACAAGATAGCGCAGATACAGCACAATGACGATTACCGTAGACAAGAAAATACTGAGCCTCTGATGACCAAACGCTTAACCACTTATTTGGCTGATGGAATCCATGACATCCTTGAAGAGTGGGCAAGTCAAGAACGCCGTTCAGTCAGCAGCTTGTCAGCATTCATTTTGGAGCAAGCAGCCAGAGAACGCCAAAAGGAAATGAAACAACAACCCCAGCCATCGGATGACAAGCAGGAGAAGAGTTGAGTGCAGTTGGGGCGTGCAATAGCAGCATAGTGCTGTGCAAAAGCAGCATTATGCTGCATATTCGACAAAATTGTCTAAAATACTCGACAATGGCGATCGGCTTAAATAAGAAACAATTACCCTCTCATGGCTAAACGTGTATCAACCTCCATAGCAGAAGGAATCTATGACCTACTTCAAGAGTGGGCAAATGAGGAACGCCGTTCAATCAGCGGCTTGTCAGCATTCATTTTGGAACAAGCTGTCAGAGAACGTCAAAAACAAATGCAAAAACAGTCCCCACCATCCGATGAGAAACAAGATAAAAGTTGAGAGCAGTTTGTGCGATCGATCTTTTACTTTCTTCCCAGTAGAAGATTATCTACTTGTTGCTTCTTCTTCCTAATTCTTCCTTCGTGTTCTTCGCGTCTTCGCGGTTCAATAATACTAAATGAAATTTATCGGAATAGATTTAGGTTGGAGCTCAGGAGCAAGCGGTTTGTGCTGTTTGAATTGGCAAAATAACCAAATAGAATTAATAGAGTGCGATCGCCAACAATCCCTTAACGACATTCTCACCTGGCTCGACACCCAAATCTCCCCAACCGAACCAGCAATCATCGCCGTAGACGCCCCCACAATTATCGCCAATCCAACCGGAATGCGCGAAGCAGACAAACTCACCCACAAACACTTCGGGCGCTACCACGCCGGCTGCTATCCCGCCAATCTTTCCCGCCCCTTCGCCCAAAAAACAGTCGAATTCGGCCTCAGTTTAGAAGCCCGAGGATTTGTCCACGCACCGATAATAGAAGCTCAAAAATTAGGCAGATATCAAATAGAAGTCTATCCCCATCCAGCCACAATAAACTTATTTAAATTAGACAAAATCATCAAATACAAAAAAGGAAAACTGGCAGAGCGTCAACTAGAATTGATGAAACTCTGCCAGTATATTGTAGATATTTTACCGAGCCTCGAACCCTCTCTAAATCTGTCTTGTGGCACAGGCATCTTGCCTGTGAGCAGTGGGACAGGCATCTTGCCTGTGAGCAGTGGGACAGGCATCTTGCCTGTGAGCAGTGGCACAGGCATCTTGCCTGTGAGCAGTGGCACAGGCATCTTGCCTGTGAGCGGTTCAACTCTCCCCCAAATCCCCACCAGTGTTGCAACCCTCAAAGCCTTAGAAGACAAGCTAGATGCCTTGCTGTGTGCTTATATCGGCGCGCACTGGTGGTACTGGGGAATAGAGCGGAATTTGGTATTGGGCGATCGCACAACCGGCTACATAGTCATTCCCCAAGTTCGATAAGGAGAGTGGGAGAGCGGGAGAATTAGGAAAATATTCCTTTATTCTCCTGACTCCTGACTAATGACTGCTGACTAATGACTAATGACTAATGACTGCTGACTAATGACTAATGTGCCCAGAGAATCACGCCAGCTTCATAAGGACTGCTGAGATTATCGTGCTTCGGCAAAACCCGCAGCGACAAACCTTGCAAACCGCTAGAAGTATAAGTAATTTCAGCCGTATAAAGGCTAGCATTGTGAGAATCTTCACCCAAATACTCCATCACCACCGGCACGCCAGCGATGATATTTCCGTTAGCATCAACCGAACCTTGATAAAGTTCGACTTGCACGTCCGCAGGCGTCAATCCCATCAGATTAATCCGAGATTTAACACCGATCGACTCATTGACCTTAACTTCCTTATCCTGGGAAATATCAACAGCCTCAATCTTAATATCGTGCCACTTCGCAAGAACGTGCTTCTTCCAGTGAGACAACTCCTTCGCCGGAGCGCAATTATCCGAAGTCATGGTGTGGAAGCGATCGCTCACCGGGAAATAAGCCCGGCGCGCGTAATCCTTCACCATGCGAGCCGTATTGAAGAAAGGACAGTTCAAGCGAATCGAATCCTTCATTTTCGCCGTCCAACCGCGGGGAATGCCATCAGCATCCCGGTTGTAAAACAGCGGTACAACTTCCTTTTCCATCAAGTCGTACAAAGCATTCGCCTCGACATCATCCTGATACTTAGTATCTTCGTAAAACTCGCCATGTCCGATCGGCCAACCGGTGCGAACATAATCAGCCTCATCCCACCATCCGTCGAGGATGCTGAGATTCGGTAAACCATTCATCGAAGCTTTCATCCCCGAAGTACCCGAAGCTTCCCGGGGGCGGCGCGGCGTATTCAGCCACACATCGCAGCCCGACACCATCATCCGAGCGACATTAATGTCGTAGTTCGGCAAAAAGACCATCGAGCTCATCGTGTCGTGTTCGCGGATGAAGTGAACGATATCCCGAATCAATTCCTTACCCGGAATATCCATCGGGTGAGCCTTCCCAGCAATCACAAACTGCACCTGACGGTTGCTGTCCCGCATGATCCGCATAATTCGCTCGACATCGCGCAAAAACAGTGTAGCCCGCTTGTAAGTAGCAAAGCGGCGGGCAAACCCGATCGTCAGCACCTTCGGATTAAGAGCCTCCCGCGCCCGATCGATTTCCGTTTGGGCCGCACCGCGCTCGCGCAAAGTCTTTTCCAGCCACTCCCGCGCGAACACCACCAACTCCGAGCGACAGCGTTCGTGATTCCGCCACAATTCCTCATCAGGAATCGTCGCCAGCCTGTCCCAGAGTCGATCGTCCTTGCGAGTCATTTCCCAATCCGGGCCGAGGTATCGATCGTACAACTCCTGAGTAGACTTCGCCACACAACTGCGAGCGTGCACCCCGTTTGTAATCGAAGTAATCGGCACCTCATCCACGGGCAAACCCGGCCAGAGTCCGCTAAACATCGGGCGCGACACCACACCGTGCAAAGCCGCCACCCCGTTGACAAAACTCGACATTTTAATTGCCAAAATTGCCATATTCAGAGGTGCGGACAAATCGCCAGTATTCTCGCGGCCCAATCCCAAAAACCGATCTTGCGACAAGCCAAACATCTTGGGATACTGACCGAGATAGTGCATCACCATATCCGGCTCGAACAAGTCAAACCCAGCAGGCACCGGCGTGTGAGTCGTAAACATACTGCTAGAAACCACCACCTGTTCCGCTTCCACAAAACTCAGGTGATATTCCTCCATCAGCATCCGTATCCGTTCCAAAGCCATAAAAGCCGCGTGGCCTTCATTCATGTGATAAGCCGTAACTGTCAGCCCCAGGGCCTTGAGCATTTTTACGCCGCCGATGCCCAGCATGATTTCTTGGTGCATCCGCAGAGTTTTATCGCCGCCGTACAGTTGGTCCGTAATATCTTGGTCGTAGGGGCTGTTAGGTGCAATATTTGTATCCATCAGGTACAGGGGCACAGTACCCACTTGTACCCGCCAAATCCGCGCGTAAACCTTGCGGCCGGGATAGTCTACCTCAATCCGCAATTCCGAACCGTCGGGATTGCGTTCTGGGTGCAGCGGCATATTGTAGAAATCGTTAAGCGGATAACGTTCTTGCTGCCAGCCGTCGGCGTTGAGATACTGCGAAAAATAACCTTCTTGGTACAGCAGGCCGACACCGACTAAGGGCAAGCCCAAATCGCTAGCTGATTTGAGGTGGTCGCCTGCGAGCACGCCCAAACCGCCGGAATAGATGGGTAGGGCTTTAACTAAGCCGAATTCCATCGAAAAGTAAGCGTAGCATTCCTGCCGATCGGTGCCGCGCTGTTTGCGGTACCAGGCGCGATTTTTGAGATAATCGTCTAACTGCTGGGCGGCTCGGTTCATTTGGGCAATGAAGCCTTCGTCTTCTGCCATTTCTTGCAGTCGCTCTTGAGATATAGTTCCGAGCATCAGCACCGGGTTTTGGTTGCTGGAATCCCAGAGGTCTCGATCGAGGCGGCGGAAGAGGTCTTTGGTATCGACGTTCCAGTCCCAGTGCAAGTTGTAGGCCAGCTTGCGCAGGGGTTCGAGGATTGGAGGCAGGGACGGGGAAACGTTAAATGTGCGAATCGGCTGCATAGACAAAGGTTTTATGTTGGAGTAGCGATATTTTCCTCTGTCTTTAGCCGCAAGTCCGTTATTCTGCACACTATTTTAAGTTTTAACCAGCGGGGGCGATCGCGATCGACTGTATCGACCATCTTTATCGAAACGAAGCCGTGGTGTGTCCCTAGCCCAGCTAAGCTTTTAACTGCCGTGGCCCCGTGCAAATGCCGATGCCCCTAAAACGGCTTTTCCCACTGCAAGTAGGAGATTTCTCAATACCGTTAGACCGAAAAATCCCATCTGGGCCGCCCGCGTGTTCGATCGAAATTCTCTTTCCGTATGAAATAGGAGTAGTAAAAGCCAGCGATTTCAACAATCGCTGGCTTCTGCACTAGACTTGAATTGCAGGCATTCGCTTTCCTCTGTTGAAAAGCATCTGCTATAGGGTGCCGATACTTTTTTGCTAACATTTGCTAACAAATATATAAGTTGAGACCTGATCTCAACCAAGGCGTATCAACCGATGCCCGTAGAATTTTCTACAAGCACTTATATTCTTGCTTTCAGCTTGGTTATCGCTTACAGCTATTAGCCAATCTGATTATTTGCTTTGATACTGTAGAGGCAACTTATTTATATAGCGGTTGCGTACTACCAAGGTTTTTCACCTACATCTGAGTGGCTAAATTCATTGTATATGATATAAAGGCCTCTGGCAAATGTAAGTGATTGTTAGCAAATGTCAGAAAAAGTCTTACTGTTAATCAACCTTGCATCTGGGGTTTCCCCAATCAAAAAATTATGCAATCAGTCTAATGACTAATGACTAATGACTAATGACTAATGACTAATGACTAATTATGCAATTTTCACTTGTCGCAACTGAGAATTTACCAAAAGTTTGCTAGCATCGTCAGCCGAGAGGGCAGGGCTGAAATAGTGACCCTGAATTTCTCGATAGTGGAGCGCTCGCAAACACTCCAACTGCTCTTTAGTTTCTACTCCTTCGGCTACAACACTCAAGTTCAAATCTCGCCCCAGCGTCGCTAAAGCATTGGCAATCGCCCGTTCGCACGGATCGGTCGTCAGTTGGCTGACCAACGACCTGTCTATTTTTAAGATATTCAAGGGCAACTTTTTGAGATTATTTAGAGAACAATTACCCGTGCCGAAATCCTCCAGCGCAATCTGCACTCCCATATTCTGCAAATCTTTCATAACTTTTGTGGTATAATCCACATTTTGCATGGCTGTAGTCTCGGTAATTTCTAGCTCTAAATACTTGGGTGCTAAACCAGTTTTTTCCAAGCAGTTCGCTACCATTTCTAATAAATTAAATTGCTGGAACTGCCGAGCCGAAACGTTGACTGCTACCCGCAAATCTGGCTGCAAAGCATCCTGCCAAGCTTTATTTTGAGTGCAGGCAGTTTGCAGCACCCATTCCCCAATAGGTACAATGAGTCCGTTCTCTTCGGCGATCGAAATAAATGTAGCGGGAGTAACTAAACCTAATTCTGGATGGTGCCAGCGCAGCAGGGCTTCCATACCCTGAATTTTCCAAGTAGTGATGTTTACTTTTGGCTGGTAGAAAACCTCAAATTCTCCCTGTTCTAGAGCCTCGTGCAGCCTGCTTTCTATAGTTAGCAAGTGGCTGCCTTGGGGATTAATTGTTGAAGTATATAACTGATAGTTATTTCTTCCCATTTCTTTAGCGCGGTACAAGGCGGCATCGGCATTTTTGACTAAAGTTTCGGCATCTTCACCGTCATCGGGATAAACGGCAATGCCGATGCTGCTGCTGATGTGAAACGCCTGTTTTTCTAGTTTAAATGCTGGCTTTAAATTGTTGAGTATTCTTTGAGCTGTTTTAACTGCATCTTCTAAGCAATTGATGTCGGGAAGGAGTAGGGTAAATTCGTCGCCTCCCCAGCGGGCTACCGTATCAGTCGATCGCAAAGTCTCGCTGATGCGTCCGGCAAAACCTTCTAACAAGCGATCGCCTGCAGCGTGACCTAGTGTATCATTAATCTTTTTGAATTTGTCCAAGTCTAAAAACATCACAGCTAGCATTTTTTTGGTTTTTTTAGCTTTTTTTAATGACGCCAGCAGCCGCTCGTTAAAAAGTAGCCTGTTCGGTAAACCCGTGAGTTGGTCGTAAACAGCTTGATAGCGGAGAATTTCTTCAGCTTGCTTGCGCTGAGTGATGTCCATCATCGTGCCGATGGCCCTTATTGCTTTGCCACTTTCATTGCGGATGATGTACCCGCGATCGAGCACAAAAACATATCCCCCCTCTGCACGGCGAAAGCTGTATTCCTCCGACCAACTTTTAGCGTCTGAGTTCATTATTTCCTTGAAGCTTAATATCACTCTTTCCCGTTCTTCGGGGTGAATATTTAGCCACCATGATTCTAAATCTATCGTCTGAGTTTCGTTGAGTTTGTATCCAAATACTTTTTCAAATTCTTTACTCAACCAATACTCATTTTTTAACAAATCCAAATCCCATACTGCCTCATTTGTCGCCCGCGTCAGCAGGTGAAAGCGTTCTTCGCTTTTGCGGAGTTTTTCTTCTGATTGCACCCGTTCCGTTACATCCCGAAAGCTGAATACTCGACCAGTAATTTTGCCTTTCGTGCACTGCGGCAGCGAGTAGCGCTCCAACATTCTGCCATCTTTAAACTCGAGGATATCAAAACTTTCTGCGGCCGGGCGATCCGACAATTCTTTAGCGCGGTTGAGAAAGATTTCCGGGTGTTTTAACTGGTTGATTCCGAAACCCAAAATTTGGTTGTTATCTCTCAAATCGAGCAGGTAATCCGGCACCTGCCACATTTGGGCAAACTTACGGTTAAAGGTGACAATTTTTCCTTGCCCGTCAACCGCCAGAATGCCGTCCGCAGTAGATTCAATGGTTGCCTGAAGCAAGGAAAGAGAGGTTTCTAGTTCTAGCTTTGCTAATTTGCGATCGCTGATGTCAAAGGCTGTGATTAATATTGACGCTTTTCTCTCAAATTTGATAATATCTACAGTTGCTTCAATCCAGCGTGTTTCTCCGGTTTTCGTGAGAATTCTTACTTCATATTTTGAACCAGCACTCGATCGCCGGTGGCTGGATTTACCCCAGCTTTTAACTATTTCTATAAAATCTCGATGAATTAAGTCGTATAAATCCAACGCTAGCAATTCTTCCCGAGTATATCCAGTCAGAGCTTCAGTCTGAGAATTGACATAGCGCAACTGTCTGCGGTGATAGATCAATGCAGCAGCATTAACCGTTTCTATCAGTTGCCGAAACTTTTTTTCACTGCGCCGCAAATCTCTTTCAGCCCGCTTGCTCTCGGTAATATCTTGTGCGATATACAACTTGCCGCTGACCTCGCCTTTGCCGTCGCGAATATTTGAAATAGAAAGCAGTACAATTATTTTTTTGCCATGTTTAGAAACGTAGACTTTTTCGACGTTGCGGACAGGACCTTCGGCTGTTAAATTTGCTAATTCTAACTCTGGCGCTGGTGATTCAGTTTTCTTAAAAAGTCCGGCTATTGGTTTGCCTAACAACTCTTTTTTAGAGTATCCCAAAAGTTGACAGGTAGTTTGGTTTAAGGACAGGATATGACCGCCCGGGGTGACCGCAATTATCGAGACGTTCATTTCCTCGCAAATATCGAGGGCATATTCGGCAGTTTGCTGCAAATCTTGGGTCATTTTGGCAAGAGTATCCCAGATATCCTGTTCTTTTTTTGGAGGCAACACTTTCTCTCCTTCTGGTAACTTGTCCTTCCCTGTTTCAGACTTCGGTTTGCGGGAGCCGATCGCCTGGGATAAGATATTTACTGTATGCGTCCTGATTAATAAGGAGATTACTACAGAAATACAAGCCAGATAAGCACAGATTGTTATTAACCTCAAACTACGCTCTTTTCCTGTAATTTCCTGAGATTGGATAAAATTGTCGCTCGTCGGTAAATTTACTGGTTCTATTTGGAATAATTTCTCCAAAAATAACTCGGCGCTTGCAGAAGCTGAAGGGCGAGATGCCGATCGCAAATAGCTATGTTTCTCAGGCGCCACCAAAATTGCTCCTAGAGCGCGATTGCCGTCTCCATCCCCTACGCTTGCCACAAATATTTTTCCATTGATGCAACATTCCACACCAAAAATAGCAGCAATTAAAGATCCCAAAATTAATCGATGTGTAATTTTCATATGCTCCTGTTCCTAATTTTCAATAGATGCTTTTTCGCTGTCAAAACCCTGAAAAAATTTGAGCGGACGTAGAGGTAGGAAAGGCAAAGATATCGAACCTGAATTTATGTTAATTTGGCAAGTGGGATTTTCTACACAAATAAATTAGGCTCGTAACTAATTATAATTTTAATCTGAATTTAAAATGTGTCATCAGCCCTTGTGCCACCAATTATAAGCCATTATGCCTAGACATCGGCCCTGAGCACGCTAAAATTAGATAATTCCTGCAAGGAGGCGGCCGGGATTGGTTATAAAAATAAACCATTAGCTTAAAATCGATGCAGAGCTCCACTAATTGAACCAGTCAACGACGCTGGTCTAAAGACACGCTTGCTTCGGGCCTTTGACTTAAACCATAGTTGACAGTCATGCGTACCTGCGTACTACGTTAGCCGTAAGAGTTAAAGACCTACCAGGGAATGCTTCGCATAGTTCCTTGCCAAGAGAAATTTAGGATTAAACAGATTTATTGGGTTAAGTCAGTGTCCTAGATCGAGTACCGAGCGTAAACTTTGGCGCAAGCTAACATTACCCCTCTCATGGAGGCTCATAAAGGAGCGAACATTCTGCGATCGCGGGTTGCGACCTTTGAGGTGATAATTGTCCCACCGCTCGTACATTACATTTATTACACCGAATCTAGCAATCCCCCTGTAATGGAAGATTCCCTCGCTTATTGAAATCCCCGAGTCGTTTCCCGGGCGGGCACTCTTTGTGACGCTCGTTTCCCACTTACCGAATTTTTTTATGAGTCAGACGATCCCAGAACTCCAAAAAGAAGTCCGCGCGCTGCAAGCAGAAGTTGCCGCCCTGCAAGAGTCGCGGGAAAAACTTGGCGTACAGCGCTCAGAGTGCCGGCTGGCAGTCAGTTTTCCCAAGAATAATACTCCTGAGGCCATTGCCGAGTTCCATCACCAAAATGCTGCTTTTGGGGATCAGTGGTTGCAGCAAATCCAGGAGATTGACCGAGAGACTAAAATTACTGAAAAGAAACTGCAACAAAAACAGGCTTTACTGGTCTACAAACAAGCTGAAATAGATAAATTGCTTGCCGGACAGCACTGGCAAGAAGTAGAAAACCAAGTTCAAACCGGGGAAAAGCGCTTGCAAGCACAAGGTCGCAGAATCAATCAAGCAGCAGCGCAGCTAGAGGCAGAAATCCAAGCTTTAAAAGCACTGTACGACCAACTCAATCCCAGTTATTCCGAGTGGTTTCAACAACCAACTGAAATAGTCAAATTTTCAGCAACAACTATTCCTTACGCTGTTCCCAGCAGCAGCGGGTTGATATTGGAAAACAAGGAGATTGAGTTGGAAAAAAAGTAGTTGAAAATTGGGAATTTTGAACCTTGAAGTAGTAGGGGTGAATGTCGCTGTCGAATCACCTAAAAAGCAAGAGACATTCGACGGCGACATTTAAAGGTTTTTACCTGCTTTCTTAGCTCAAGAAAAAAACACAAAAGTGGCTCGACCTCCGCTAATGTTAAGACTTTTGAGTTTCATTTTTTGAAACAGGCTTATTTTTAACTCAGGTGTCAATGTAAAATCTAAAATCTAACAGTCCAGGACGCATCAACCGGTTTATACGAAAAGACTTTGTTGCAGCCCTCGCTCCCGCTAAAAAACCCGGTTGATGAGAGTGAGGAGTGCGTAAGCCCTTTCTAAAATCTCCAATAGACTTACTGATGAAACAATTGATTTGGATAGCGCTATTTATTCTGGTTGCGCTGACGGCTGCGGGTTGGGGCTCTCACTCGTGGCAGCGGTTGTCGGCTGTACCCGAAGTTTGGATCGATCGCAATATCCACACTTCTCAAAACCCGTCTCCCTTACTGCTTCCTGCTGAAAAAGAGGCTTTTTTTCAGCCCCAAATTGACCCCTCTCGGTTGTGGAAACACGTCGATACTTTAGCAGGAGAACGCGAGGGAGAACGAGCTCGCTCTTTTACGAGAGACTACATTTCCCAACAACTGCAAACATTAGGATTCCCCCCAGAGTTGCAGCGGTTCGATCGAGGAATTAACGTCTTCGCTGAGAGAAAAGGAACTGACTCAAACGCTGGTGCAATTTTAGTCGCAGCACACTACGATACTGTACCAAACTCGCCCGGGGCTGACGACAATGCGACGGGAGTTGCTGTAGTTTTAGAAGTAGCAAGACTGCTGGGTTCTCGCCCCACGCCTCGGACATTGCAAATAGCTTTTTTCGACAGGGAAGAAATCGGACTTTTAGGCAGTTTAGCATTCACCGGTAGCGAGGCGCGGTTAAAAAATTTGCAGGGAGCGATTGTCCTGGATATGGTAGGTTATGCCTGTCGCACGCCCGGATGCCAGCAATATCCCGAAGGGTTGACAGCGCAACCTTTTCTAGAAGCATCGGGGGTAACTTCTCCCGACAAAGGCGAGTTTATCGCTGTGATTGGGGATGCGGAACATCCGCTGCTATTGAAAAGTTTTGCGGAGTCCGGAAAAGCCGATTTGCCTGCGGTGGTGGCGCTGCCGGTTCCCCTGAAAGGGTTGCTGACTCCCGATGTTTTGCGCAGCGACCACGCGCCTTTCTGGTATAAAGGAATTGGTGCTGTGTTGGTGACGGATACTGCAAATTTGCGATCGCCCCACTATCACCAATCTAGCGATACATTAGCAACTATCGATCGACCTTTTTTCGACGGTTCTGCTCAAATTGTTGTTAATGCCGTGGCTAAATTATTGGAAATTCGGTAATTGGTAATCGGTAATTGGTAACTACTCGTTACCAGGCAGAGCCTGGTAACGCATATCCGGAGGCTTGCCTCCAATTTTCCCACGCCAAGCAAGCGAGGCAGAGCCTCTGGAAATCGGTTCCTAGGCAGAGCCTAGGAACCAGCTAAAAGCTGCTAAATAACCAATAACAAATAACCAATAACAAATAACCAATAAGAAATGACTAACAAAGAAAGCCTGCAACGGCATTTACGGCAACTCGACAATCGAGGCTACAAAGCCTACAAAGACATTCAAGGTAACTACGACTTTTCTGAATTCACATTAATTATTGATTACGTGCAGGGAGATCCGTTTGCTTCTCCCAGTAAATTTAGAGTCAGAGTTCCGCCAAACATTGCTCAACTTCCTGGCGAACTTTTCAATTCTCGCAGTCGAGAAATAGCTTTGCGAGATTACCTAACTCGCCAGTTTGACCAAGCAGCACACAGCATCAGCAGCAAACGCGGCACTGGGAAAAGCGGTTTGATTGCAGTGACTCGCTTCGGACAAGAAGTTTTAGAGCGAACTTCCGCATTTATTACCCCCCCAACCCCCCCTTACCAAGGGGAGGAGAAAATCTCTATATCCTCCCCTTACCAAGGGGGGGAATTAGGGGGGGTAGAACTGCGATTTGCCGTCGGACTTCCAGCGAGTGGACGCAGTATTTTAGGGCGACAAGCTGCTGAAATGCTGTGCGAAGATATTCCGCAAATTGTCAGCAATTCTCTGAAGTATGCTAACTTAAATGCTGCGGAATGTCGCCGTCATGT
This sequence comes from Microcoleus sp. C2D2, assembly GCF_036702495.1. Classification (NCBI taxonomy): domain Bacteria; kingdom Bacillati; phylum Cyanobacteriota; class Cyanophyceae; order Oscillatoriales; family Microcoleaceae; genus Microcoleus; species Microcoleus sp. C2D2. The sequence continues at coordinate 34,739 of NZ_JAUBTO010000070.1, forward strand.
TGAAACTGTAGAAGATGCTGACTGGCTGCGGCAGCAGTTAGCTCAAAACGGATTAGTTGCGTTTGTTGCTGACGGTTCTATTTTACCCCGCCGCAGCGGTGTTGACAACAGTCCTTTGTTAAATAATGCTGTGACTTTTCAGTCGCCGCCGTCGTTAAAAGTTGAGTTTAATTGTCCGAATCGCGGTTTGATTTCCGGTATGGGTATTCCCGCTGGCATTACTTTGATTGTTGGGGGCGGCTATCACGGCAAATCAACTTTACTCAGGGCGATCGAGTTGGGAGTTTACAACCGAATTCCGGGAGATGGTCGGGAATTTGTGGTGACTAATCCGGCGGCGGTGAAAATTAGAGCGGAAGATGGCAGAAGTGTGGCAGGAGTTGATATTTCGCCTTTTATTAACCACTTGCCGCAAGGTAGAGATACTGCACAATTTTATACTAAAAATGCGAGCGGTAGCACGTCGCAAGCTGCTAATATTATTGAGGCTTTGGAAGTGGGGAGAAGGAAGAAGGAAGAAGGAAGAGGGAAGAAGGAAGAAGGAAGAGGGAAGAGGGAAGAGGGAAGAGGGAAGAAGGAAGAAGCTCAGTCTTTTGTTTTAGAGACGGAATTAGTCGCTATTTCAGAAGGTGATTTAGTGCCTGTTTTATTGGTGGATGAGGATACGGCGGCGACGAATTTTATGATTCGCGATCGCCGAATGCAGGAACTCATCGCTAAGGATAAGGAACCGATTACGCCGTTTATTGATAAAGTTAAACTGTTGTACGCAGATTGCGGCGTATCGACTATTTTAGTCATGGGGGGAAGCGGTGATTATTTTGATGTGGCGGATACTGTGATTGCAATGAAAAATTTTCAAGCAGATAATGTGACGGAAAAAGCTAAAGAAATTGCTATAAAATACTCGATTAGCCGTGCTGCTGAAGGGGGAGAAAATTTTGGTGAGATTACTCAAAGAGTGCCGATTCCTGCTAGTTTAGATCCGAGTATGGGACGGCGAGATGTGCGGGTGAAGGTGCGGGATGTTGATGAATTGGCTTTCGGAACTGAGGAGATTGATTTGGGTGCTATTGAGCAAATTGTGGACAGCGGACAGTTAAGGGCGATCGCTGCGGCAATGGTTTATGCTAAGCAGCAATACATGGACGGAAAACGCACTTTGTCGGAAATCATAGATTTGGTGATGGCAGATATTGACGCGCAGGGGATGGATATTTTATCGCCTTTTCCTGAAGGGGATTTTGCTATGTTTCGACGGTTTGAATTGGCGGCGGTAATTAATCGGCTTCGCAGTTTGTCCGTTGTTGCCAAAAGGTGATAATTTTATACCCATATAAATTGCTTTTTAGACCGAGTGGGAGAGTGAGAAAAGTTTTATTCTGCCTAATGACGGTTGACGGTTGACGGTTGACGGTTGACGGTTGACTGTTGACGGTTGGCGGTTGACTAATGACTAATAACTAATAACTAATGACCAATGACCAATGACTAATGACCAATGACTAATGACTAATGACTAATGACCAATGACTAATGACCAATGACCAATGACTAATGACCAATGACTAATGACCAATGACTAATGACTAATGACTAACAACTAATGACTAATGACTAACAACTAACAACTAATGACTAATGACTAATGACTAATGACTCACATTGAAGTATGACAGGCAATATAGGACAACTGACTGCTTTAAGCGATCGACCGTATTTAGTATTAAGCAATCAAGGCGAGGTTTTACAGTTAGAGTTAAAACAGCAGCAGCACGTATTGGGGCGCGATGGGACTCGTGCCGATTTAGTCATTCCCGAAGCCTGGCGCGCAGTTTCCGGCGTTCACGCTGTTTTGCGCCAAATGGGGGATAATTACTGGATTTACGACGGTGACGGCCAGCGGCCGAGCACTAATGGCTTATTTGTCGATCGCACTCGCATCACTCCCAATGACGGTTATTGTCTGAAAAACGGCACTGAAATTAAACTCGGTCTCGATCCTCAAAATCAAGTTTTGCTGAGTTATTTTAATCCGCTGGCGAATCAGGTTGCTGTCCCCAGCAAGCAGTCAATTCTTCTTAAGAATCGGTCGGTTTTGTTGGGCCGCGATCCAAACGCTTCGCTGCAATTAGATGCGCCGCTTGTTTCTAGACGCCACACCACAATCGACCAAGACAGTCGCGGTAATTATATTTTGCGAGACCACAGCGTTAACGGGGTTTTTGTTAACGGTCAGCGAGTGACAAATTCTGTACAGTTGTCCGAGGGAGATGCAATTCGGATCGGCCCGTTTACTCTAACTTACCGCAGCGGTGAGTTGCAGATGCAAGACTCCGGCCATCAAATTCGTTTGGATGCTGACAGTCTGGTGATTCCGAAGCGTTTGGATAACATCACTTTGGCGATCGAACCGGGGCAGTTTGTGGCTTTAGTCGGCGGTAGCGGCGCTGGCAAATCTACTTTAATGCGGACGCTTTTAGGCATCGAAAAAACTACTAACGGCGCTGTGTTTCTCAATGGCGACAACCTGCGCCAAAACTTCAATATTTACCGCAATCAAATCGGTTACGTGCCTCAAGATGATATTGTACACGCAGATTTGAGAGTAGAAGAAGTCTTGAGTTATGCAGCTAAATTGCGCTTACCTCCCGATACAGATGTCAAGCAGGTAGTCGCAAAAACTTTAGAAGATATTGAAATGACTCACCGTCGCAAGGCTTTGGTAAAACAGCTTAGCGGCGGACAGCGAAAGCGAGTCAGTATCGGAGTCGAACTGTTAGCAGACCCGAAACTTTTCTTTTTAGACGAACCGACTTCAGGACTCGATCCGGGTTTGGATAAGAAGATGATGCAACTGCTGCGAAAGTTGGCAAATCAAGGCCGGACGGTGATTCTGGTGACTCACGCGACGGCAAATATCACGATGTGCGATCGGATTGTGTTTATGGGTCGCGGCGGACGCCTTTGTTACTTCGGCCCCCCTAGGGAAGCCCTCGATTTTTTCGATATCAAAACAAGCGATTTTGCAGACATTTACAACGAATTAGAAACAGAAGAAATCAACGTTCAAAGCTGGGCAGAAAAGTTTAATAAATCTCCCTACTATCAGCGCTATATTGTCAACCACTTCAGCAGAGGCAAGGCTAATGCAAAAACGCCTTCAGCACCTTCTGTGCCAAAATCTCAATCTTTGGTAAAACAACTCGTTTTGCTTTCCCAGCGCTATTTTCAGCTTATTTCCCGCGACTTAGTTAACTTGAGTTTAGCTCTTTTAACGGCTCCGATCGGTATTAGTTTGCTGCGGCTAGCCGTCAGAGATAAAGACCCATTAATTGGCGCACCGGAGGCAACTTTGGCACCTTTAGCGCTCAGAGTTTTATTTGTATTTACCTGCGCGGCGATTTGGGTAGGACTGGCAACTTCTCTGCAAGAAATTGTTAAAGAATCTGCTATTTATCTGCGCGAACGTTTGGTCAATTTAGGATTGTTTGCTTATTTAGGTTCAAAAATTTTTATACTTTCTGGTTTGGCAGTATTGCAAACACTGTTAATGGTAGGAGTTATTCTGATTGCTTTTAAATCCCCCGAACCGAGTTTTATTTCCTGGTCAGTGGGAGCAAGTATGACCACGTTCCTAACTTTGATGAGCTGCATAAGTCTCGGCTTAGTCGTTTCCGCGATTGTCAAAAATAGCTCTCAAGCTAATAGCGCTTTGCCTCTATTATTGCTGCCTCAGATTATTTTTTCTGGAGTTTTGTTTAAGATGGAAGGTGCGGCGAGCAAGTTTTCTTGGCTGATGTTAAGCCGCTGGTCTGTGGGTGCTTACGGCTCTTTAGTTAATGTGAATGGGATGGTTCCCGCGCCTACTACATTACCGGACGGGAGTACGCTTCCTCAGCCGTTTGAGCCTACTCCTGTTTACGATCCAACCTGGGAGAATTTGAGTTTAAATTGGGCTATTTTGTGCGTGCATATTTTTGTTTATTTGATGTTGACTCTGTGGTTGCAGAAGCGGAAAGATATTGTATGAATTATTGGCTGATGAAATCGGAACCGGATGTTTACAGTATTGCGGACTTGAAGGGCGATCGCACTTCGATTTGGGATGGCGTTCGCAACTATCAAGCGCGCAATTTTATGCGAGAAATGAGTCGGGGAGACTTAGTATTTTTTTACCATTCTAATACTAAATTTCCGGGTATTGCCGGGTTAATGCGCGTCGTGGAAACAGGGATTGCCGATCCGAGTCAGTTCGATCTAAATAACGAATATTATGATGCCAAATCGCAGTTTGATGCTCCTCGCTGGCAAACTGTGAGAGTGGAGTTTGTTGAGGAGTTTGCTAAGTTAATATCTTTGGATGAACTGAAACAAAAGTTTAGTGCTGATGAGATTTTGCTGGTGAGGAAAGGCAATCGGTTATCGGTGATGCCGATATCTGAAAGTGCGGCACAGAAGATTTTGAATATGAGATGAGTTGTGACCATTTAACTTGCATATTTGGGGCGGGCAAGATGCCCACCCCACAATGCTTAAAGACTTTACAAAAATCATCGGTAAGGGTATTGAAATTTTGCTTTTTTAAGGCTATTTTATACTAAGTTGCGGTTGTACTTAGTCATATGATTCGCGAAATTTTGAGTCAGGCAAGCAATCAGGATTTGGGCGGGGAAGATGCCCACCCCACAGGTCAATATCAGCTTTTTATGGGACAGGCTTCTAGTCTGCCCATTAAACTCAGAGATGCTCAATTAAAAGTTACTTACAGAAATTTACCTCATTGGGAGTTAGAAGGATCTGTGTATTTCATCACTTTTAATACTTGGGAAAAGCTGGAATTAACTCCGGCTGCGAGGCAAGTTGTCCTCAATGCTTGCAAGTTTTTTGATAGGCAAAGGTATCAAATATTTTGCTTAGTTGTAATGCCCGATCATGTGCATATGCTCATGCAGCCTTTAGAAAAGTCGGATAATAAATTCTGGTCGCTCAGCAGCATTCTGCACAGTATGAAAAGCTACAGTTCTAAACAAATTCCCAAGGTGATGAAGCATATTGGTACTGTCTGGCAGGATGAGCGACATGACCACATTGTCAGAGATGAACGAGAATTTCAGGTTTTTTGGGAATATATTAGGCAAAATCCTGTCAAAGCTGGTCTTTCAGTGACTCCAGAGGAATATCCTTTTTTCTGGCAAATGTATGAAGTTTAGCTTTTTCTGAATTTCTTGTGGGGTGGGCATCTTGCCCGCTCAAGCTTCAGTCACAGGCAAGATGCCTGTGCCACTAAGATTTTACAGGCAAGATGCCTGTGCCACTAAGATTTTACAGGCAAGATGCCTGTGCCACTAAGATTTTACAGGCAAGATGCCTGTGCCACTAAGATTTTACAGGCAAGATGCCTGTGCCACTAAGATTTTACAGGCAAGATGCCTGTGCCACTAAGATTTTACAGGCAAGATGCCTGTGCCACTAAGATTTTACAGGCAAGATGCCT